>JAICRS010000310.1 GCA_025966335.1 Nocardioidaceae bacterium | reverse complement strand
GCCAGCGCCTGGCGGAGGTCGCCGGGCGGGAGCACCCCGAACTCGCGGCGCAGCCGTCCCGAGGAGCCGCCGTTGTCGGCCACGGTGACCACCGCCGTCAGGTCGGTGACCACGTGGCGCAGCGCCGCCAGCGACGCGGACAGCCCGTGCCCGCCGCCCAGCGCGACCACCCGGACGTCCGCGAGACCCGGCACCGGCTCCATCTCACTCCCGTCCGAGGTCACGGTGCATCGGACGGGCGTCGATCCCCTGCGCGCGCAACCGGGCCGCGATCTCCTCGGTCATCGCGACGCTGCGGTGCTTGCCGCCGGTGCAGCCGATCGCGATCGTCATGAACCGCTTGCCCTCACGGAGATAGCCCTCGGCGACGGTCTCGACGAGCGCGGTGTAGCGCTCGATGAACTCCTTCGCCTCGGGACGTTCGCGGACGTAGTCGGCGACCTGGCTGTCCCGGCCGGAGAGGTGCCGTAGCTCGGGGACCCAGTAGGGGTTCGGCAGGAACCTCATGTCGGCGACCAGGTCGGCGTCGACCGGGATGCCGTACTTGAACCCGAAGCTGACCACCGTGGTCTTCAGGGCGGTGGTGTGCTCGGTGCCGAACGCCTCGGCGACCTTGTCGGTCAGCTGGTGCACGTTGAGGTTGGAGGTGTCGATCACCACGTCGGCGTCACCGCGCAGGGACGCGAGCGCGACCCGCTCCCGGCGCAGCCCGTCGAGCAACCGGCCGCCTTCCTGCAACGGGTGCGGCCGGCGTGCGGCCTCCTGCCGGCGGACCAGGACGTCGTCGTTGGCCTCCAGGAACAGCAGCGTCGTACGACGCCCGGTCTTGCCCTGGGCGAGCACCTCCTGGAGCGAGGCGAAGAAGGAGCCGGAACGGACGTCGACGACGACCGCCATCGGCTGCAGCACGCCCTGGGACTCGTCGACCAGGCGGACCACGTCCGGGACCAGCCGTGGCGGGAGGTTGTCGACCACGTAGTAGCCGAGGTCCTCCAGCTCCTTGGCGGCGGTGCTCCGGCCGGCCCCGGTCATCCCGGTGACGACCACCAGCTCGCCCTTGGGTTCAGACATCACGACTCCTCTATCTCACCGGTCGCGGTGTTCACGCTGACGCTCCTCGGTGTGCTCCTGCCCTGCTGTGCCAGGGCGTTCACGATCGCCTCGGCGGTGCGTGGCCCGATCCCGGGGACCGCGGCCACCTCCTCCAGGGTGGCAGCCCGCAGTCGTTTCAGGGACCCGAACTGGCGCAGCAGCGTCTTGCGGCGCACCTCCCCCAGGCCCGGAACGTCGTCGAGCAGGCTCTCCACCATCGTCTTCGAGCGCCGCGAGCGGTGGTGGGTGATCGCGAACCGGTGCGCCTCGTCGCGGACCCGCTGGAGCAGGTAGAGCCCCTCGCTGGTGCGTGGCAGGATCACCGGGTCCTCCTGACCGGGGAGCCAGACCTCCTCCAGCCGTTTCGCGAGCCCGCACACCGGCACGTCGTCGATGCCGAGCTCGTCGAGGGCGCGCTGCGCAGCGGCGACCTGCGGCGGCCCGCCGTCGACGACCACCAGCCCGGGCACGTAGGCGAACTTCTTCGGCCGGCCGGTCTCCGGGTCGACCAGCATCGGGCCCTCGGGACCGTCCGCGCCCGACGACGCGTCCGCGTCCAGACCGACCTCTGCGGACTCCGCACGGTCGTCGAGCAGCCGCCGGAACCGCCGGGTGATCACCTCGTGCATGGAGGCCACGTCGTTCTGGCCCTCGACGCCGCGGATCACGAACCGGCGGTACTCGCTCTTCCGCGCCAGCCCGTCCTCGAAGACCACCATCGAGGCGACCACCTCGGTGCCCTGCAGGTTCGAGACGTCGTAGCACTCGATGCGCAGCGGCGCGGTGGGCAGGTCGAGGGCGACCTGGATCTCCTCCAGGGCGCGGTTGCGCGTGGTCAGGTCGCTGGCCCGTTTCGTCTTGTGCAGGCCGAGCGCCTGGAGCGCGTTGCGGCCGACGGTCTCCTGCAGCGCCTTCTTGTCGCCACGCTGCGGGACCCGGATCGCCACCTTGGCGCCGCGGAGCCCGGTCAGCCACTGCTCGAGGGCCGGGGCGTCGTCGGGCAGCGCCGGGACGAGCACCTCCCGGGGGATCGAGTCGGCCACCTCCCCGTCGTACAGCTGCTGCAGGAAGCGCTCGACGAGGTCGCCGGTGCTCGCGTCGTCGACGATGTCGGCGACCCAGCCGCGCTGCCCGCGGATCCGGCCGCCGCGCACGTAGAAGACCTGCACCGCCACCTCCAGCGGGTCCTCGGCGAACGCGATCACGTCCGCGTCGGTGCCGTCCCCGAGCACGACCTGCTGCTTCTCCATCGCCCGGTTCAGGGCACCGATGTCGTCGCGGAGGCGGGCGGCCCGCTCGAAGTCCTGGTCCGCCGACGCGGCGTACATCTCCTTCTCCAGGCGCTTGACGAACCCGCTGGTCTGGCCGGCCATGAAGTCGCAGAAGTCGTCCACGATCTCGCGGTGCTCCTCCGCCGAGACCCGGCCCACGCACGGAGCCGCGCACTTGCCGATGTAGCCGAGCAGGCACGGCCGGCCGATCTGGGCGGAGCGGTTGAACACGCCCTTGGAGCACGAACGCATCGGGAACACCCGCAGCAGCAGGTCGACGGTCTCCCGGATCGCCCAGGCGTGGGAGTAGGGGCCGAAGTAGCGCACGCCCTTCTTCTTCGCGCCGCGCCCGACCATCACCCGCGGGAACTCCTCGTTGAGGGTCACCGCGAGCCACGGGTAGGACTTGTCGTCGCGGTACTTGACGTTGAACCGCGGGTCGAACTCCTTGATCCAGGAGTACTCCAGCTGGAGCGCCTCGACCTCCGTGTTGACCACCGTCCACTCCACGGACGCGGCGGTGGTCACCATGCTCGCCGTGCGCGGGTGGAGGTTGACGACGTCCTGGAAGTACGACGAGACCCGCGCCCGGAGGTTCTT
>JAICRS010000033.1 GCA_025966335.1 Nocardioidaceae bacterium | reverse complement strand
GCGCGCACCGCGATCTCGGTCTTCCCGTAGCCGACGTCGCCGCAGACCAGCCGGTCCATCGGGACCTGCTGCTCCATGTCGCGCTTGACCTCGTCGACGGTGGACAGCTGGTCCTGGGTCTCCACGAACGGGAACGCGTCCTCGAGCTCCCGCTGCCAGGGCGAATCCGGTCCGAACGCGTGCCCCTTGGTGGCCTGCCGGGCGGCGTACAGCTTGATCAGCTCGGCCGCGATCTGCTTGACCGCCTTGCGCGCGCGGCCCTTGCGCTTGGCCCAGTCCGCGCCACCGAGCCGGTCGAGGCTGGGCTGCTCGCCGCCGACGTAGCGGGTGACCTGGTCCAGGGTGTCGGCGGGCACGTAGAGCCGGTCCGGAGGGGCGCCACGCTTGGATGCGCCGTACTCGAGCACGAGGTACTCGCGGGTGGCCCCTTGCACCTCCCGCTGCTTCATCTCCACGTAGCGGCCCACGCCGTGCTGCTCGTGCACCACGTAGTCGCCCGGCTTCAGCTCGAGCGGGTCGATCTGCTTCTTGCGCCGGGCCGGCATCCGGCGCATGTCCTTGGTCGACGAGCGCTGCCCGGACAGGTCGTCGCCGGTCAGCACCGCGAGGCGCAAGGTCTCGTCGACGAAGCCGTGGTCGAGGCAGGCCGTGGTGACGTGCACCAGTCCCGGCTCCGGGTTGTCGTCGAGGGACTCCACCAGCCGCGCCGGCACGTCGTGCTCCTTGAGCACCTCGGCCATCCGCTGCGCGGGGCCGTGTCCCTCGTTGACGAGCACGACCCGGGAACCGTCGTTCAGCCAGGACTTGATGTCCGTGATCGCCGCCTCGATGTCACCGCGGTAGGCGTCGACCGGCTTGATGTCGACCGAGCGGGACTCGACCGCGCCGACCTCGACGTCGACGTCGAAGCGGACGATCTCCCCGGTCTCGTCGCGCAACGGCGACCGCTCCGCGTCCGGGTCCAGCCCGAACGGCGACACGCTCCACCACGGCTTGCCCTGCTCGAGGCTGATCGCGCGGACCTCGGCCAGCGACTTGTACGACGCCGCCCCCAGGTCGATCGGGGCCTGGCCACCGCCGGCCGCGGCGGCCCAGGACGCGTGCAGGAACTCGTCGCTGGTCGCCACCAGGTCATGCGCGCGGCTGCGGGCCCGTTCCGGGTCCAGCACCAGCACGTGCGAGTCGGCCGGCATCAGGTCGATCAGCATCTCCATGTCGTCGACCAGCACCGGCGCCAGAGACTCCATCCCCTCGACGGCGTGGCCCTCCGAGATCTTCTCGGCCAGCTCGGCGAGCTCGGGGTGGCTCTCCCCCAGCGCCTTGGCCCGGGCCCGGACCTCCTCGGTGAGCAGCAGCTCCCGGCACGGCGGCGCCCACAGCCGGGTGGCCGCCTCGAGGGACCGCTGGTCGGCGACCGCGAAGGATCGGATCTCCTCCACCTCGTCGCCCCAGAACTCCACCCGCAACGGGTGCTCCTCGGTCGGCGGGAAGACGTCGACGATGCCACCGCGCACCGCGAACTCGCCGCGCTTCTCCACAAGATCCACCCGGGAGTACGCCGCCGCGGCGAGGCGTCGTACGACGTCGTCGAGGTCCACCTCCTGGCCGACGACCAGCTCCACCGGCTCAAGGTCGGCCAGGCCGGCGACCTGTGGCTGCAGGATGGAGCGGACCGGGGCGACGATCACCTTCAGCGGCCCGTTCGTGGGGTCGGTGCCGGGGTGCTTGAGCCGGCGCAGCACCGCCAGCCGCTTGCCGACGGTGTCCGAGCGGGGCGAGAGCCGCTCGTGCGGCAGCGTCTCCCACGCCGGGTAGTAGGCCACCAGCGACGGGTCGAGCAGACCGGACAGGTAGGTGACCAGGTCCTCGGCCTCCCGGGCGGTCGCCGCGACCGCGAGCACGGTGCGGCCGGCGTCGACCAGGCCCTTGACCACGAACGGGCGCAGCGCCGCCGGTGCGGTGAGGTCGAGCGCCCGGACCGCGCCGCCGCGGGCATCGGCCATCGCGGAGGCGAGCGTCTCGTCGCGGAGAACGAGGTCGGCCAGTCCTTGCAGGCCCATGGGCGCCTTCCTCCCGAGTGTGGCAACACGACTGCCCCCTGCCGACGAGGGCGAGGGGGTCCGCCGGTCAGTCTACGGGCCGGATCGAGGCGACCACTCCGCTAGGTTGAGGCCCATGGCGAGCAAGTCACCGGCGGTGGAGCTGGAGGTCGGCGACCGGACCGTGCGGATCTCCAACCCGGACCGGGTCTACTTCCCCGCCCGCGGCGAGACCAAGCTGGACCTGGCGCACTACTACCTCAGCGTGGGCGACGGGATCGTCCGTGCGCTGCGCGAGCGGCCGTGCATGCTGCACCGGTTCCCCGAGGGGGTCAGCGGCGAGAAGGTGCACCAGAAGCGCGTCCCCGCGGGCGCACCGCCGTGGCTGGAGACGGTCCGGGTGGAGTTTCCGCGCTACAACCGGCACGCCTACGAGCTGTGCGTCACCGAGCTGGCCAGCGTGATCTGGGCGGTCCAGATGTCGACGGTCGAGCTGCACCCGTGGAACTCCCGGCGCGCGGACACCGAGAAGCCCGACGAGTGGCGGATCGACCTCGACCCGATGCCGGACTGCGACTTCGCCACGGTCCGCCGGGTCGCGCATGTGGCGCACGAGGTGCTCGACGAGCTCGGCGCCGTCGGCTGGCCGAAGACCTCGGGCGGAAACGGCCTGCACGTCTACGTGCGGATCAAGCCGGAGTGGGGTTTCACCGACGTACGACGGGCGGCGCTGGCGTTCGCACGGGAGGTCGAGCGGCGGGCACCGGACGACGTGACCACCACGTGGTGGCGCAAGGACCGCGACCCCGCCAAGCTGTTCGTCGACTACAACCAGAACGCCCGTGACCACACGATCGCCAGCGCCTACTCGGTCCGCGGCAACCCCGAGGCGACCGTGTCGACGCCGATCCGCTGGGACGAGGTCGACGACGTGCTGCCGGGTGACTGCACGATCGCGACCGTGCCTGACCGGTTCGCCCAGCTCGGCGACCTCCACGAGGGGATCGACGACGCGGTCTTCGACATCGGCGCGCTGCTGGAGTGGGCCGACCGCGACGAGCGCGACGGCGCCGACCCGCCGCCCGAACCGGAGTAGCCGGCTCAGGCCGGCAGTCCGTGCGCGGCGAGCTCCGCACGCAGTACGTCGACCCCGCGGCCGGTCGACCACACCAACGCCGGCAGCCCCACGTCGCGGGCGGTCTCCACGTAGTGCTCGCCGTCATCGACGAACAGCACCTCTCCGGCCGGCAGGTCCAGCTCGGAGAGGACCGAGGTGAAGAAGCGGGGCGAGGTCTTGAGCACGCCGAGGTCGCAGGAGAAGAACACAGAGTCGAAGATCTTCTCGTAGCCGAGCGCGTCGCGCATGTAGCGGGCGCGGAAGGAGTTCTGGTTCGAGGCCAGGCAGCACCGGATCCCGGCTGCCCGGAGCTCCCCGACGAGGTCGACGACCGGCGCGTTGACCTCGATCCGTCGCCAGTGCTCGAGCAGGTCGTCGCGGCTGCCGGTGAGCCCCCACCGGTCGGCGACCTCGGCGATCACGTCACCGAAGTCGCGGTCGCCGGTCATCGCGTCCTGCTCGGTGGCGAACACGTCGTCGGCGAACTCCTGGCCCCGGCCGTGGCCGACGGTGGCCTTGAGCTGCTCGAGCCAGCCGTCGGGGTTCTCCTGCACGACCCCGTCGGCGTCGAGCAGGACCGCTCGTACCGTCATCGCGCTCAGGCGGGCGGGTTCTCGGCCCAGTAGCGGGTGACGAACCCGGTGATCGACTCGGCCAGCTCGGGACGGCACACCAGCAGGTCCGGCAGCAGCACGTCCTCCTGGTTGTAGGCGAGCTCGGCGCCGTCCGCACGGCTGGTGTGCAGCCCGGCGGCCCGGGCCACGGCGACCGGTGCCGCGGAGTCCCACTCGTACTGCCCACCGGCGTGCACGTAGGCGTCGGTGACGTCGCGGACCACCGAGATCACCTTCGCCCCGGCCGAGCCCATCGGCACCAGGTCGGCCCCGATCTCCTCGGCGAGCGCCGCCACGAACTCCGGCGGCCGGGTGCGGCTGACCGCGATCCGCGGACGGGGGGTGCTCGATGCGGGAACGGCGGGCGGCCGGCCGGTGCTGAACGTGGTGCCGAGACCGGGCTGGGCCACCGCCCCGGCGACCAGGTCGCCGTCCTGCCACAGCGCGACGTGCACCGCCCAGTCGTCGCGGGGTGGCTCGGAGAACTCACGGGTGCCGTCGAGGGGGTCGATGATCCAGACCCGCTTCGCGGACAGCCGTGCGGTGTTCGCGATGCTGGCCGCGCTCTCCTCGCTGAGGACGGCGTCGTCTGGCCGGTGCTCGGCGAGCAGGTGCATCAGGAACTCGTGGGCGGCGAGGTCGCCGGCGTCCTTGAGCTCCTTGCCCTCCAGGCCCTGGGCCCGGACCTGGACCAGCAGGTTCCCTGCGGCGGTCGCGGCCCAGTCGGCGAGCAGGTGGTCGTCGTCGGTGACACCGGCCGGCGGCGTGCCGGGGTCGAAGTCGTCGGTGCGGTTGCTCTCAGTCACGGGGTCAACCCTCTCACGGCGTGCGGGGACGGATGTCAGCTGTTGAACCGGCTCTGGGTCTTCTCCAGGCCCTCTTTGACCAGGCACTCGACGGCGTCCGCGGCGGTGTCCACCTGGAACGGCAGCTGCTTGCGTTCGGCGGCGGAGTAGTCGGAGAGCACGAAGTCGGCCGGCGACTGCCGCCCGGGCGGACGGCCGATGCCGACCCGGACCCGGTAGAAGTCCCCGGAGTCCAGCGACTTGCGCATCGAGCGCAGTCCGTTGTGGCCGTTGTCGCCGCCGCCGAGCTTGACCCGCAGCGTGTCGAACGGGATGTCGAGCTCGTCGTGGATCGCGATGATCCGCTCGACCGGCACCTTGTAGAACTTCGCCAGCGCCGCGACCGGGCCGCCCGACTCGTTCATGTAGCACCGGCCCCGGGCCAGCACGACCCGCTCGCCGCCGATGCCGCCGGACAGTCCGCCGAGCCGGCCTTCGACGACGTCGGCCCGGCCGGTCTTGTGGGCACGGAACGAACCGCCCGTCCGGGACGCGAGCTCGTCGGTGACCAGGTAGCCGACGTTGTGCCGGTTCCCGGCATAGGAAGGGCCGGGATTCCCGAGCCCGACGACCAGCCACACGTCGCCACTCACGGAACTCCCGGCCCTTTCTCTACGAAGCAAGCGCGCCCACATGGGGCTCAGCCTAGAAGGCCGGTCACGCGTTGTCGGACTCCTCGGCGGCCGCGGCCGCCTCGGCGTCGCCGGTCTCGACGGCCTCGCCGCCGATCCCTTCCTCGTGCTCGGCCTTCTCGATGCCGACCTCGGCCTCGGCCTCGGCGAGCTCCTCGTCGAGCTGCTCGGCGGTCGGCGCGTTGGTGACGTTGACGATCATCAGGTCCTCGTCGTCCTGCAGCAGCGAACCGCTCGGCAGCTTGAGGTCGCGGGCGTGGAACTGGGTGCCCACCTCGGCGCCGGTGATGTCGAGCTCGACCGACTCGGGAATGTGGGTGGCCTCGGCCTCGAGGGAGAGGTAGGAGTGCTCGGTGACCACGAGGGCGTCCGGGCCCGGCTCGCCGACGACGATGATCGGGACGTTGACGGTGACCTTCTCACCCTTCTTCACCACGAGCAGGTCGACGTGCTCGATGAAGCCCTTGATCGGGTCGCGCTGGACCTGCTTGGGCAGCGCGAGCTGCGAGCTGCCCTCGACGTCGATCGTCAGCAGCGCGTTCGAGTTCTTCAGCGCGAGCATGATGTCGTGGCCGGGAAGCGTGATGTGGATCGGGTCGGTGCCGTGACCGTAGAGGACCGCGGGCACCTTGTCGGCACGGCGGATGCGACGAGCCGCGCCCTTGCCGAACTCGGTGCGGGACTCGGCCTGGATCTTGACCTCAGACATCGGGGGGAATCTCTCTTTCGACTATCTACAACCGTGCGACTACGAGACTGTGGCTGCTCGGGATGAGAAGGAGCTCCGCGGCCGTGTCTTCAGCAGGCGGGCGCAGCCCACGCCAGAATGCTGGGCCGAACCACCGCGTCGATCACGGAGCGAGACTGTCTCCCTCGCCGAGGCAACTGCACAATCCTAGCGAGGGTGTCCCGCAGAAGCGAATCCGCGCAGCTCAGGCGTGACCGTCGAAGAGGCTGGTGACCGAGCCGTCCTCGAACACCTCGCGGATGGCCCGGCTGACCAGCGGTGCGATGGACAGGCAGGTCAGCTTGTCGAACCGCCGCTCGGCCGGGATCGGCAGCGTGTTGGTGACGATCACCTCGGTGGCCGGGCAGTTCTTGAGCCGGTCCACCGCCGGGTCGGACAGGATCGCGTGCGTCGCCGCGATCACCACGCCGGCGGCCCCGTCGTTCATCAGCGCCTCGGCGGCCTTCACGATCGTGCCGCCGGTGTCGATCATGTCGTCGACGAGCACGCAGACCCGGCCGGTGACCTCACCGACCACGCGGTTGGCCACCGACTCGTTCGGCCGGTCGATGTCGCGGGTCTTGTGGATGAACGCCAGCGGCGCGCCGGCGAGCCGCTTCGACCACTGCTCGGCGACCTTGATCCGGCCGGCGTCGGGCGAGACCACCGCGAGCTGTTCGTGGCCGTACTTCTCCTTGACGTACTCCGACAGGATCGGCAGCGCCATCAGGTGGTCGACCGGGCCGTCGAAGAAACCCTGGATCTGCGAGGTGTGCAGGTCCACGCAGATCAGCCGGTCGGCGCCCGCGGTCTTGAACATGTCGGCCATCAGCCGGGCGGAGATCGGCTCGCGTCCGCGGTGCTTCTTGTCCTGGCGGGCGTAGCCGTAGAACGGCATCACCACCGTGATCCGCTTGGCCGATGCGCGCTTGAGCGCGTCGACCATGATCAGGTGCTCCATGATCCACTCGTTGACCGGAGCTGTGTGGCTCTGGATCACGAACGCGTCGGAGCCGCGGACCGACTCCTCGTAGCGGATGTAGATCTCGCTGTTGGCGAACTCGTAGGCCGAGGTCGGCACCAGCCCGGTGCCGAGCTGGGCGGCGATCTCCTCGGCGAGCTCGGGATGCGCCCTGCCGCTGAAGACCATCAGGTTCTTCTCGGTGGTCTTCTTCAATCCGCTCACGCCTGGGTCTCCTCAGTTGCCGCCCGTCGGCCTGTCTCGATTGTCGCACCTTCGGCAGGGTGCTCCGTCAACGCCGCCTCGGCAGCCGCCGCGGCCGGCGTACCCTCCCGCTTGCGCAGCACCCACTCCTCGATGTGCCGCTGCGGACCGGTGGACACGGCCAGCGCGCCGGGCGGGACGTCGCGGCGAACCACGGTCCCGCCGCCGGTCACCGCACCGTCGCCGATCTCGACGGGTGCGACGAAGGTGTTGTTCGACCCCGTCTTCGCGTGCCGACCGATCGTGGTGCGGTGCTTGTTCACGCCGTCGTAGTTGGCGAAGATCGTGCCGGCGCCGATGTTGGTGCCCTCGCCGATCTCGGCGTCGCCGACGTAGGACAGGTGCGGCACCTTCGCCCCGTCGGCGATCTGCGCGTTCTTCGTCTCCACGAACGTGCCGATCTTGCCGCCGGCGCCGAGCACCGTGCCGGGGCGCAGGTAGGCGAACGGACCGACGGTGGCGTCCTCGCCGATGTGCGCCTGCGAGCCGTGGGTGCGTATGACGGACGCGCGGGCTGCGACCACGACGTCGATGAGCGTGCTGTCGGGGCCGACCACGGCGTCCTCGGCGACCGTCGTGCTCCCGTGCAGCTGTACGCCGGGCTTGAGCACCACGTCGCGGGCCAGCTCGACGGTGACGTCGACCCAGGTGCTGGTCGGGTCGACGACGGTCACCCCGTCGCGCATCCACCGGGTGAGCACCCGCCGGTTCAGCTCGGCGGCCAGGCCGGCCAGCTGGGCGCGGTCGTTGGCGCCCTCGGTCTGCACCACGTCGTCGATCCGGTGCGCGCCCACCGCGCGGCCGTCCTCGTGGGCGATGCCGACCACGTCGGTGAGGTAGTACTCGCCCTTGGCGTTGTCGTTGCGGATCCGGGTCAGCGCATCGGCGAGGAAGTCGCCGTCGAAGGCGAAGATCCCGCTGTTGATCTCGCACACCGCGGCCTGCTCGGGAGTGGCGTCCTTCTCCTCGACGATCGCGGTCACCTTGCCCGCGTCGTCGCGCAGGATCCGGCCGTAGCCGAACGGGTCGTCCACCTCGCCGGTCAGGACCGTGATCGCGTGACCGGACCGGTCGTGGTCGGCGACCAGGCCGGCCAGCGTGCGGCCCTCCAGCAAGGGAGTGTCGCCGGCCATCACGACGACCGTCCCGGAGGTGGACCCGGTCGCCTCGCTCAGCGCGTCGACCGCGACCCGGACCGCGTGCCCGGTGCCGTCCTGCGTCTCCTGGACCGCGAGCAGCGCGTCGGGCGCGTAGTCCAGGATGTGCGGGCCGACCTGCTCGCGGCCGTTGCCGATGACCGCGACGATCCGGTCCGGGCGCACGGCGTTGGCCGCGGTCACCACGTGGCCGATCATGCTGCGGCCGCACAGCGGGTGCAGCACCTTCATCAGCTTGGACTTCATCCGGGTCCCGCTGCCTGCCGCGAGGAGGATCACTGCTGCCGGCGCCGGGGCGCCTGTGGTCTCCGGTTCGGTCACCCTCAGTACTCCCCATGCTGGCCGGTCGAACATCTCGCTCCCCGGGTAGGAGTCGAACCTACGTCGCTTTATCCGCATTCAAAGTGCGGCGGGCCCTGCCGACAGACCAACCGGGGATCAATGGGGCACCAGCGTACGCAATCGCCATCGGGTCGCCCGAATCCAGGAATAGAACCGGCTCATCCGGGGCACTTCTGAGTCTGAGACCGATCGGGGCGGAGCGCACGTCTGGCCTGGTTACGGTGCCGTAGGTTACGGTTGCGTAGGTACCCGTGACCACGGCGGGTCGACCGACACACATCCCCTGCGAGGAACTTGATGGTTTCAACCACAGCGACCGAGACCCGGTCGACCGACCTGGGCGAGTCCAGCGCGACCTGGGGCGGCGACATCCAGTCCCGCAAGGAACAGGTCGCTCTGGCGCTGTTCATCATCGTGCCGTTCCTGGCCGTCGCGGCCGCGGTCCCCCTGGCCTGGGGTGGCTGGCTCGGCTGGTCCGACGTACTGATCATGGTGGTGATGTACTGGGTCTCCGGCCACGGCGTCACCGTCGGGTTCCACCGGCTCTTCACGCACAAGTCGTTCAAGCCGAACCGGGCGGTGAAGATCGCCCTCGCCGTCGCCGGCTCGCTCGCCATCCAGGGGCCGGTGATCCGCTGGGTCGCCGACCATCGCAAGCACCACAAGTTCTCCGACCGCGACGGCGACCCGCACTCGCCGTGGCGCTACGGCACCGACATCAAGGCGCTGGCGAAGGGCCTCTGGCACGCCCACATGATGTGGCTGTTCAACCCCGAGCAGACCCCTCAGCGCAAGTACGCCCCCGACCTGATGAAGGACCCTGACCTGGTCCGGATCTCCCGTCAGTTCCCACTGTGGGTGGCGGTCTCGCTGGCCACGCCGTTGATCGCAGGCGGCCTGATCACCTGGTCCTGGCAGGGCGCGCTCACCGGCTTCTTCTGGGGCTCCCTGGTCCGGGTCAGCCTGCTGCACCACGTGACCTGGTCGATCAACTCGATCTGCCACACCATCGGTGAGCGGCCGTTCGTCTCCCGCGACAAGTCCGCGAACGTGTGGTGGCTGGCGATCCCGTCGATGGGTGAGTCCTGGCACAACCTCCACCACGCCGACCCGACCTGCGCCCGGCACGGCGTGCTCAGAGGGCAGCTCGACACGTCCGCCCGGGTGATCTGGGCGATGGAGAAGTTCGGCTGGATCGACGACGTGCGCTGGCCGGTCAAGGAGCGGATCGACGGCAAGCTCGTCAAGAACGCGAAGAACCACGCCGCAGCTGCCGCGTGACCACGCCAGCCGCCGATCCGTCCGACCCGGCTGCGCCCAACCTACGGCGGCCCCGCGCACGGATGACCAGCGCCGAACGCCGCGAGCAGCTGATCGAGATCGCCCGCGGCCTGTTCGCCGAGCGCGGCTTCGACGGCGCCTCCATCGAGGAGATCGCCGCCCGCGCGGAGGTCTCGAAGCCGGTCGTCTACGAGCACTTCGGCGGCAAGGAAGGCCTCTACGCGGTCGTGGTCGACCGTGAGGTCCGTCAGCTGCTCGAGATGATGCGCACCGCGCTGACCTCCGGCCACCCGCGGGAGCTGCTCGAGCAGGCCGCCCTGGCGCTGCTCGACTACATCGAGCAGTCCTCGGACGGGTTCCGGATCCTGGTCCGCGACAGTCCGCTCGGGTCCTCGAGCGGCTCGTTCGTCTCGATCATCAGCGACGTGGCGACCCGCGTCGAGCACATCCTGGCCGCCGAGTTCAAGGCCCGCGGCTACGACGCCAAGGCGGCGCCGATGTACGCGCAGATGCTGGTCGGGATGGTCGGCACGACCGGCCAGTGGTGGCTCGACGCGCGCAAGCCGTCCAAGGACGTGGTCGCCGAGCACCTGGTGAACCTGGCCTGGAACGGGCTCTCCGGCCTGGAGCAGAACCCCACCCTCCGGTCCCGCGGCTGATCACCACGGTATGCAGCCGATCTGCCGCTCCCCATGGGGTTCGCGCCGTGGGAAGCGGGAGAAAGCCATGGCGAGTACGGCGCTGTAGATCAGCCAGAAGCACGACTCTCGTTGCCCTGAAAACGGAGTATTCTCGAGGTTGAGAACGGTGCACCAGTTCGTTCCCATGCCGCGAAAACCGGGAGGGTGAGAAGCCGTGGGGATCTTCGACAAGGCCAAGCACGAAGCGCAGAACGTCGTCGGCAAAGCGAAGCAGGGCGTGGGCCGCACGCGCGGTGACAAGCCGCTCGCGACCGAGGGCAAGCGCGACCAGCACATGTCCCACCTGAAGAGGGCGGGCGACCACGTCAAGGACGCGATCCGGAAGAAGTGACCCGGCTGCGCCCCCTTCAGACGGTCAGTCGGCGCGGGGCAACCCGAACGCGCCTACCACCCGGGCCGCGACCTCGGCTGCAGGCAGCAGAGCCCAGCGGTGAGCCGAACGGGATGATGTCGAGCACCGGGATCGTCAGCCGGCGCGGCGGGCCATCCGCTCCTTCAGCGCGTCGCGCTTGTCCTCGAACTTGAGCGCCTGCTTCTCCAGCCCGTCCATGAAGTCGGCCAGCGCGGTGCGCGCCTTCTCGCCCTCGGCGTCGAGGCCCTCGAGCTCGAAGATCTTCCAGTAGCGCAGCACCGGCATCACCACGTCGTCGCGGTGCTGGCGGATGTCGTAGACGCCGGCGATCGCCATCTCGACGGCCTTGCGCTGGAAGCCGGCGATGTCGGTGCCCGGCATCTGGAACGCCTGCACGACGTCGTTGATCGCGACCATGGTCTGGCTCGGGTCCAGCTCCAGCGCCGCGCCCAGCAGGTTGCGGTAGAAGATCATGTGCAGGTTCTCGTCCGTGGCCACCCGCGCGAGCAGCTGGTCGGCGACCGGGTCCTCGGTCAGCTTGCCGGTGTTGCGGTGCGAGACGCGGGTGGCGAGCTCCTGGAAGGACACGTAGGCCAGCGAGCGGACCAGGTCCTGGCTGTGCGCCGACTCGTAGCCGGTGGACATGTGGTCCATCCGCAGCTGCTCGAGCTGGTTCGGGTCGACCGCACGGGTGGTCAGCAGGTAGTCGCGGATCGCGATCCCGTGCCGGCCCTCCTCGGCTGTCCACCGGTGCACCCAGCTGCCCCACGCCGCGTCGCGCCCGAACAGGCTGGCGATCTCGTGGTGGTAGGACGGCAGGTTGTCCTCGGTGAGCAGGTTGACGATCAGCGAGGACCGCGCGACGTCGGACATCTTCGAGTCCTCCGGCGTCCAGGCATCACCGCCGAGTACGCCGTCGAAGTTGCGTCCGTCGCTCCACGGGACGTACTCGTGCGGGAACCACTCCTTGGCCACCGTCAGGTGCCGGTTCAGGTTCTCCTCGACAACCTGCTCGAGCTCGAGCAGCATCTCGGTCTGGGTCATCGGTGCCGTGCTCATCTGACTCCCTCCGGCGGGTCCTTCATGACCCGCGCACTACCTACGCTACCGTAACTTACGCAACCGTAGGTTCCCGTCGGCGTTGGCCTCGCGAGGTCAAGCAGGAGCGAGAACCTCCACCCGGTTGCCGTTGCCGTCCGCGGTGTAGAACCTCCTGTACCCAGGAAACTCCTCGTCCCACGTGACTGGGAACCCAAAACTGCCGATTTTCTCCGCGACCGCCTCGATGTCGTCGACGAGGAACGCCGGATGCGCCTTGGTGGCCGGCGCGAACGCCCCCTCGACGCCGACATGGATCTCCACCTGCTCGCCGCGGAACCAGCAGCCACCGCGGGCTGCGAGCGCGGGCGGTTTGGCGACCTCCGGGATCCCCAATGCGTCCGCGTAGAAACGGCGGGCGGCATCCTCGCCACCGGCAGGACACGACACCTGGACGTGGTGCAGCCTCATCGATCTCCTCCTAGGTAGTACTTCATCCCGACGTGCGACGCGACGAAACCGAGGTCGGCGTAGAACTTCCGGGCCCGCACCCGCTGGGCGTTGGTGGTCAGCTCCACCCGCGCCGCACCCCGGCCCCGCGCCAGCGTGATCACGTGCTCGAGCAGCTCACGGCCCAGCCCGCGCCCGCGCAGGTCCGAGCGCACCCGCACCGACTCGACGACGCACATCAGCCCGCCGACGTAGGTCAGGTGGCGCACCCAGGTCAGCTGGGCGGTCGCGATCACCTCGCCGCCCCCCTCCCCGACGAGCAGCTGCTGGTGCGCGTCGGAGGTGATCTCGTCGAAGGCATCGCCGTACGCCGCCGCCGCGACCGCGGACTCGTCGACCTCGCGGATCACGTCCTCGTGCAGGAGCTCGATGATCGCCGGCAGGTCGTCCCGCGTCGCCTCGCGGATCATCACGCGGGGACCTGTGCAACCGCGAACACCCGGCGGAACGGCAGCACGGTGCCGTGCGGGCCGGCCACGTAGGCGTCCCGGAGCAGCTGCTTGTACTCCGCGACGAACTCGTCCCGCAGCTCGTCCGGCAACGCCTGCAACGTGGGCCGCGCGCCGGTCCCGGAGATCCAGGTGAACACCGGGTCGTCGCCGTGCAGCAGATGCAGGTAGGTGGTCTCCCACACATCGACCCGGCAGCCCAGCTCGAGGAGCGCGTCGAGGTAGACCTGTGGGTCGTGCGCTGCCGGCCGGGCGACGCCTGCGACGTGCGGCGAGAACCGCCGGTCCGCGGCGAGCTCGTGCAGAAGCACATGGCTCGGCTCGGCGAAGTTGCCGGGCACCTGGAACGCGAACCAGCCGCCCGGCGCGACCCGCGTGACCAGCGACGACAGTAGGTCGAGGTGACCGGGCACCCACTGCAGGGTGGCGTTCGAGACGAGTACGTCGACCTGGTGCATCGGCTGCCACGAACGGAGGTCGGCCACCTCGAAGCGGATGCCAGGAACCTGTTGCGCGTTGGCCTTCTCGATCATCTCCGCGGACGAGTCGAGCCCCTCGACATCCGCGTCCGGCCAGCGGTTCGCGAGGATCGCGGTGAGGTTGCCCGGACCGCAGCCGAGGTCGACGACCCGCTGCGGGTCCGTGGCATCGATCCGGGCGACCAGGTCGAGGAAGGGCCGGCCGCGCTCATCGGCGTAGGTGAGGTACCGCTCCGGGTCCCAGCTGTGGTGACTCATCGATTCTCCGTGGCTCGTCAGCACTCCCACTATCTTGATGTCAAGAGAAGTGTCGCTCGGCACATCTCTCGATGTCAAGAATCTCGATGAGTACCATGTCCTCATGCGCGATGAAGTGGACCGACTCGTAGAGGCGTGGCAACGCGAGCGCGCGGACCTCGACCTGCGCCCGATGGAGGTGCTCAGCCGGGTGAGCCGGCTGGGTCACCACCTCGACCGGGCGCGCCGCTCGGCATTCGCCGCCCACGGGCTCGAGTCGTGGGAGTTCGATGTGCTCGCCGCGCTGCGGCGCGCCGGGGCGCCGTACCAGCTCTCCCCCGGCCGGCTGATCCGCGAAACCCTGGTCACCAGCGGCACGATGACGAACCGGGTCGACCGCCTGGCCACACGAGGGCTCGTCGAGCGCCTGCCGGACCCGAACGACCGCCGCGGCGTGCTCGTCCGGCTGACCGAGGCCGGGCGGACCACCGTGGACGGTGCCCTCTCCGGCCTGCTGGCGCGCGAGCGCGACCTGCTGGGTGGGCTCGGCCCCGCCGACCAGCAACAGCTCGCCTCCCTGCTGCGCGACCTGGTCCTGCCCTTCGAGAACGACTGACGACCCCGCGTCCGAACAGAGACGATGCGGGCTGGTCCGGGAGAGCGGGCCAGGGCGAACTACCGTTGCGGCGCACGTGAACGCGAACGGTTGCCCGTCTCGTAGTCCGACCACGCCGATCCGCTATTCGAGCAGGGACGCCGCCTCGAGCCACTCCTCCTCGAGCGCCTCCTTCTCCGCGGTGACCTCGCGCAGCTTCGTGTCGAGCTCGGCCAGCTTCTCGTAGTCGTCGGCATTGGCCGCCAGCTCCGCGTGCAGCTCCGCCTCCCGGTTCCCGACCTTCGTCAGCTGCCGGTCGATCCGCGCCATCGCCTTCTTAGCCTCCCGCAGCTCCGCCGGCGACCGCTCGGCGGCCGCAGGTGACGCGCCGCCGCCATCGGACCCACCGCGCTCGTGACTGCCGCGCCCGGAACTGCCTGGCGCGGACCGGGAGGCACCCGCAGCGTCCGCGCGGACCGACGGCCCGGGGGCGTTCGTGGATGGGCCTGGCCGCCGAGCGACGGAGGAGCGAGGCTGGTTGAACGCCCCCGGGTCGTCGGGAAGCGCGGACGCAACGGAACCACCGGAAACGGAACCACCGGCAACCGACCCACCGGCAACCGACCCACCAGGGCGGCCGACCCGCAGATCCGCCTCCCGCCGCTCGAGGTACTCGTCGACCCCCCGCGGCAGCATCGCGATCGACCCTTCCCCCATCAGCGCCCACACGGTGTCGCAGACCCGCTCCAGGAAGTACCGGTCGTGCGAGACGACCACAAGCGTGCCGGGCCAGCCGTCGAGGAAGTCCTCGAGCACGTTGAGCGTCTCGATGTCGAGGTCGTTGGTCGGCTCGTCGAGCAGCAGCACGTTCGGCTCGGAGAGCAGCAGCCGCAGCAGCTGGAACCGGCGTCGCTCACCACCGGACAGGTCGCCGATCCGCGCGGTCAGCCGATCACCGGTGAAGCCGAACCGCTCCAGCATCGAGCTGGCGGTGATCTCGCCGGTCGCCGTCTTGGTCACCCGGCGGATGCTCTCCACCGAGTCCAGCACCCGGTCGGTCGGGTCCAGGTCGTCGAGCGCCTGGGTCAGGTGCTCGAGCGCGACGGTGCGCCCGGTCCGGACCCGGCCGGCGGCGGGCGGCAGGTCACCCGCGAGCAGCTTGAGCACCGAGGTCTTGCCGGCGCCGTTGACCCCGACCAGCCCGACGCGGTCGCCCGGCCCGAGCCGCCAGGTGGCGTGGTCCAGCAGGACCTTCTCCCCGCGGACCAGGTCGACGTCCTCCACGTCGAGCACGTCCTTGCCGAGCCGCTGGGTGGCGAACTGCTGCAGCTCGAGCCGGTCCCGCGGCGGCGGCTCGTCCGCGATCAGCGCGGTCGCCGCGTCGATCCGGAACTTCGGCTTGGAGGTGCGGGCCGGCGCACCCCGCTGCAGCCAGGCGAGCTCCTTGCGCATCAGGTTCTGCCGGCGCCCCTCGGACGCCGCGGCCTGCCGCTGCCGTTCCGCCTTCGCCAGCACGAACGCCGCGTAGCCGCCGTCGTACACGTCGACCACGCCGTCGTGGACCTCCCACGTGGTCTCGCACACCGCGTCCAGGAACCAGCGGTCGTGGGTGACCACGACCAGGGCGGAGGTACGTCGGACCAGGTGCTGTGCCAGCCAGGAGACGGCCTCGACGTCGAGGTGGTTCGTCGGCTCGTCCAGGATCACCAGGTCGTGCTCGCCGAGCAGCAACCGGGCCAGCGAGCACCGTCGCCGCTCGCCGCCGGACAGACCCTCGACCAGCCGGTCCAGCGAGACCCCGGCTAGGAGCACCTCGACGATCTCGCGGGTGAAGGAGTCGGCGGCCCACTCGTGGTCGGCGCGCCCCTCGAGCACGGCCGCCCGCACGGTCGCGGCCGGGTCGAGGTCGTCGCCCTGGGTCAGGTAGCCCAGGTGCAGGCCGCGCGACTGGGACACCCGGCCGGTGTCCGGTGGCTCGAGCCCGCCGAGCACCCTGAGCAGGGTGGTCTTGCCGTCACCGTTGCGGCCCACGACCCCGACGCGTTCCCCGGCGCCGACACCGAGGCTCACCTCGTCGAGGAGCGGGCGGACGCCGTAGGACTTGGAGACGCGCTCGAGGTTCACCAGGTTCGACATGAGACGGCTATCGGATCACACGGGCCCCGGGCACCGGGCCGGGGGCGTGGAGCAGCTTGGGCACCGAGCCCAGCAGCGAGTCCCTGACCTCGACGGCATGGGACTCGCTCTCGGCGAGGAACACGCAGGTCGGCCCGGACCCGGACACCAGCGCGCCGTGCGCCGAACCGCGGAGTCCGGCCTCTACCAGGTCCTCGAGCTCGGGTCGCAACCCGAACGCGGCCGGCTGCAGGTCGTTGGTCAACGCCTTCCCGAGCAGGTCGATGTCACCGGAGCGCAGCGCCGCCATCAGCTCGTTCGGCACCTCCGGCTCGGGAGCCGGCGCCTGCGCGTGCATCCGGTCGAACTTACGGTAGACCGCGGGCGTGGACAGCCCGTCGTCGGTGAGGGCGAGCACCCACCAGTACCTCCCTCGCGTCATCGCCGGCGAGACCAGCTCCCCGCGGCCGGTGCCGACCGCGGTCCCGCCGACCACGCAGAACGGCACGTCGCTGCCCAGTCCCGCGGCGATCTCCAGCAGCTCCTCGCGCGGGGTGTCGGTGCCCCACAACGCGTCGCAGGCGACCAGCGCACCGGCGGCGTCCGCGCTGCCCCCGGCCAGCCCGCCGGCCACCGGGATCCGCTTGCGGATGACCATCTCCACGCCGCCGTCGATCCCGTGTCGCAGCGCGAGCGCGGACGCCGCCTGCAGCGCCAGGTTCGCCTCGTCGGTGGGTACGCCGGACACGTCGACGTCCTCGCCCACGACGGTCAGCGACTGTTCCCTGGCGGGGCGGACCGTGATCTCGTCGTACAGCCCGATCGCCTGGTAGACGGTGGCCAGCGGGTGGTAGCCGTCGCGGCGGGCCGGTCCGACGCCGAG
>JAICRS010000108.1 GCA_025966335.1 Nocardioidaceae bacterium | reverse complement strand
CTGGTCGAGGACCTGCGGCTGCTCAGCGAGGTCTCCGACACCTACCGGCAGGTGCTGCCGGAGGTGGCCCGGTTCCTGCGCAACAGCGTGACCACGGGGAACACGTTCGTGGCCAAGGAGCAGAAGATCCAGGCGCTGTTCAACGACGTGGCGGACTTCTCGGCGACCTCGCGTGACTTCCTGCAGCAGCACGGGGACAACATCATCCGGCTCGGCGAGCTCGGTCAGGCACAGCTGCCGACGTTCGCGGAGTACGCGCCGGAGTACCCCTGCCTGCTCCAGGGACAGGCGAACTGGATCCCGCAGATGAACAGCGGCTGGCGCGGCCACACCCTCCACATCAACCTCGAGGTGCTCCCGAACCAGCCCCGCGGCTACACCCCCGCCGACGACCCGAGGTACGACGCCGACAACGGCCCGCACTGCGAGACGTTGCCCACCCCGCCGTACTCCCAGGCCAACCCCGGCCCGCAGCCGCAGGAGGGCGAGGTCGCCGACGGCGTGGAGCAGGACCTCGGCAAGCGCCGCGCTGCACCCTTCCTCGACCTCACCTCCGGCCTGGCCGGTACGGCGGCCGAGCGGTCGGTCGTGAACGCAATCGCCTCACCTGTGATGGGAGTCCCCACGGATGCCGTGCCCGACGTGGCCACCCTGCTCTTCGGCCCTCTCGCCCGCGGGACGGAGGTGACCCTGCGATGAGCCTGCTCGACAGGAGAACCGCCGGAGACGCGGTCAAGCTGGTGATCTTCATCGTGGTCACCACGCTCGCGACCGGACTCCTGGCGGTCACCATCGGCAACATCTCCTTCGGTGACGCCAAGGAGTACAAGGCGGTGTTCAGCGACGCCACCGGGGTGGTGAACGGGGACGACGTGCGGATCGCCGGGGTGAAGGTCGGCAACGTCCACGACATCGAGATCTTCGACCGCAACAAGGCGGTCGTCACCTTCGAGGTCGATGCCGACGCGCAGCTGACCGCGAGCACCGTTGCAGCCATCCGGTATCGCAACCTGGTGGGGCAGCGCTACATCGCGCTGAGCCAGGGGGTCGGTGGCCCCTCGGTGCTGCAGGAGGGGGCGACGATCCCGCTCGAGCGGACCTCGCCCGCGCTGGACCTGACCGTGCTGTTCAACGGCTTCAAGCCGCTGTTCGAGGCGCTCTCGCCCAACGACATCAACCAGCTCGCCTACGAGATCATCACGGTCTTCCAGGGTGAGGGTGGCACGTTGGAGAGCCTGCTCGCCCACACCGCCTCGGTCACCAGCACCCTGGCCGGCCGGGACCAGATCATCGGCGAGCTGATCGACAACCTCAACCAGGTGATGGTGACCCTGGGCAACCGGGACGAGGAGCTGTCCGACCTGCTCATCAACCTGCGCCGGTTCGTGTCCGGTCTGGCCTCGGACCGGAAGGCGATCCTCGGCTCGCTGGAGTCGGTCTCCGACCTGGCCGTGGAGACCTCCGGCCTGGTGTCCGGGATCCGCCGGCCACTCGCCAAGGACATCGCCGAGCTGCGCAAGGTGGCCGGCACCCTGGACCGGAACAAGGCCGAGCTGGACCGGGCGATCAAGGTGCTGCCGATCAAGCTGGAGAAGATCGGACGCACGGCGATCTACGGGTCGTGGTTCAACTTCTACCTGTGCAACTTCCACGGCCGGGTCAAGCTGCCGGCGGGCGTGACGATCCCGGTCGACTACAACACCGGCTCCGAGAGGTGTGATCTCGGATGAGCAAGCCCTTCCGGGAGAGGAACCCGGTCATCATCGGGGCGATCAGCCTCGCCGTGATCGCGGCACTCGTGATGGCGGCGTTCCGCGCCGAGGACCTGCCGCTGATCGGCGGCGGGGACACCTACTACGCCGCGTTCACCGAGGCCGGCGGGCTCAAGGCGAACGACGAGGTCCGGGTGGCCGGCGTCCGGGTCGGCAAGGTCCAGGAGGTGACGCTGGACGGCGGCCACGTGCGGGTCGAGTTCACCGTGGACCGGGGCGTGGACTTCGGCCGCGACACCGGCGCGAACATCAAGGTCAAGACCCTGCTCGGTGCGATGTACCTCGCGCTGGTGCCGAACGGCACCGGGCAGCTCGAGGAGGGGGCGGAGATCCCGGCGTCCCGGACCAACTCGCCGTACGACGTCGTGGAGGCGTTCAGCGGGCTGGCGGACACCTCCGAGCGGATCGACACCGACCAGCTGGCCACGTCCCTCGACACGCTCGCCTCCCTGATGGAGAGCACCCCTGAGGAGTTCCAGGGGGCACTACGCGGGATGTCGGCGCTGTCGCAGAACATCGCCGCCCGCGACGAGCAGCTCAACGAGCTGCTCGGCAACATGCAGAAGGTGTCGAAGGTCCTGGCTGACCGCAACGGTGACCTGATCACGTTGATGGAGGACGGGGACAAGCTGTTCCGTGCGCTGGTGTCACGCCGTGAGGCGGTGCACAACCTGCTGGTTGCCACCAGCCGGCTGTCGACCGAGCTGACCGCGCTGGTCCAGGAGACCCGCGACGACCTCGCCCCGGCTCTGGACCACCTCGACAGCGTGCTGGACATGCTGCGCAAGAACCAGGAGAACCTCGACAACAGCCTGCGGCTGATGGCGCCGTTCTACCGAGTCTTCGCCAACACGCTGGGCAACGGGCCCTGGTTCGACACCTACATCCAGAACCTGCCGCCCGTGCCGCAGATCGGAGGACGGTGACCATGAGCATCGTGTCCAAGATGAGCGGGCTCACCCGCGTGCTGGCGATCGTCGCGGTCCTCGCCGTACTCGTCGCCCTGGTGCTCGTGATGCTGCCCGGCCAGGACAGGAAGTACCTCACCGCCAGCTTCCCGCGGACGGTCTCGCTCTACGAGGGCTCCGACGTACGGGTCCTCGGCGTCCCGGTCGGCCAGGTGGAGAGCGTCACCCCCTCGGGCACCGACGTGACGGTGCGGATGTGGTACGACGCCCAGTACAAGATCCCCGCCGACGCGCAGGCGGTGATCATCTCCCCGGCGATCGTGGGGGACCGGTTCGTGCAGCTCACCCCGGTCTACGAGGGCGGGCCGGTGCTCGAGCGGAACGCCACGCTGACCGACCGACAGACCTCGACCCCGCTCGAGCTCGACGAGATCTACCAGAGCATCGACGACCTGGCGGTCGCCCTCGGCCCGGAAGGGGCGAACTCCGACGGGGCGCTGACCCGGCTGCTCGACACCACCGCGCGGAACTTCGCCGGCCAGGGGGAGCAGTTCAACCAGACCATCGAGGACCTCGGCAAGCTGACCGGGACCCTGGACAACAACAAGGAAGAGCTGTTCGGCACCGTCCGGCAGATCGAGCGCTTCGTGTCCGCGCTGGCCAAGAACGACCAGACCGTCCGGCAGTTCAACGAGTCCCTCGCCGGCGCGGCGAACATGCTCGAGGGCGAGCGCGACGACCTGGCCGCGGCCCTGAAGAACCTCGGCGTGGCGATGCAGCAGGTGACCTCGTTCGTCCGCGAGAACCGTGACTCGCTGTCGGAGAACATCGAAGGGCTCCAGGTGATCTCGAAGATCCTCGTCAAGCAGCGCGACGCCCTGTCGGAGACGCTCAACGTGGCGCCGCTGGCCCTGAACAACCTGTTCCACACCTACAACCCGGCCACCGGCACGCTGGACACCCGGGCGAACATCGGCGAGAACCTCGCCGCGCTGGAGAACGACCCCGCGCTGGTCCTCTGCTCGATCCTGAAGCAGGCCGACGCGTCGAACCGGTCCTGCAACCTGGTCCGCGACGCCCTGTCGGCCCTGCCTCGCTCCGCCCCGCTGGGCAGCGCCGAGGCACAAGCCAGGACCGTCGACGTCGAGCACATCGACCGGTCGTTGGCCGGTCTCGTGGAGGTGGACCGATGAGTCGCGTGCCCGTGACGAGACGCGGTCGGGTGGCCCGGCTTGCCGCCGCACTCTGCATCGCGGCGCTGGCGCTGACCGGATGCGAGTTCTCGGTCTACAAGCTGCCGCTGCCGGGCGGCGTCGACCTGGGCGACGACCCGTACTCCGTGCGCGTGAAGTTCCGCGACGTGCTGGACCTGGTGCCACAGTCCGCGGTCAAGGTCAACGACGTGACGGTCGGGATGATCGACTCGATCGAGCTCGAGGGCTACACCGCCGACGTCACCCTGAAGCTGCGCGGCGACGTGAAGCTGCCCGACAACGCTGAGGCGGAGATCCGGCAGACCAGCCTGCTCGGCGAGAAGTTCGTCTCGTTGAAGCCGCCGGAGCAAGGCGCCAGCCCGAATCCGCTCGGTGACGGGGACGTGATACCGCTCGCGCGCAGCGGCCGCAACCCCGAGGTCGAGGAGGTCCTCGGTGCCCTCTCCCTGCTGCTCAACGGCGGCGGCGTGGCCCAGTTGAAGACGATCGCCACGGAGCTGAACAAGGCGCTGGAGGGACGCGAGGGCGACGTACGCTCGGTGCTCGACCAGCTCGACACGTTCATGGGCCAGCTCGACGAGAACAAGGGCGACATCATCGAGGCGATCGAGAGCCTCAACGCGCTGGCGGTCTCGATCAACGAGCAGCGAGGATCCATCGAGCTGGCGCTCGACGAGATGCCGGCGGCGCTCGCCTCGATCGACCGACCGCGCGACGACCTGGTGAAGATGCTCGACGCGCTCACCGAGCTGAGCTCGGTCGGCACCCGCGTGATCCGCGCGTCGAAGGAGGCCACCGTCGACAGCCTGGAGCAGCTCGACCCGATCCTGACCAAGCTGGCCGAGGCCGGCGACGCGCTGCCCAAGGCGTTCCAGGTGTTCTTGACCTACCCGTTCGTCGACGAGGTGGTCGGCCGCAACCCCGCGCAGGCCCGCAACCTGCACATGGGCGACTACACCAACCTGTCCGTCCAGCTCGACATCGACCTGCGGGACGGGTTGCCCACCCTGCCGGGTCTGCCCGAGCCGCCGGAGCTGCCGATCGACCCGACCGAGGTGCTCACCGACCTCGAGAAGTGCCTGCAGAACCCTGGCGGCAAGGCGTGTGAGGACCTCACCGGCAAGCAGATCAAGCGGTTGTGCAACCTGGCGCCCGGCAACCCGCTGTGCGCCGCGCTTCCCGGCGGAGACGGGAACGGCGACGGCGGCGGCCCGCTGCCGGATCTTCCCGAGCTCCCCGGCCCGCTCAACGGGGGTGCCGGCGGTGAGGAAGCCGACCAGGGCGACGCGGACGGCGGCGCCGACTGCGGGATCCCGCTGCTGTGCCGGACCGCGCCGGGCTTTGCCACGTCCGCGACGAGCCCAGGAGCCGGGGACCCGCTGCGTGCCCACGCCGAGCTGGGCTACGACCCGACCCTCGGTGCCCTGCTGATCCAGGGGATGGTGCAGCGATGATCACGAAGCGAACCAAGGTCCAGCTGATGGTCTTCGTGCTGATCACGCTGGTGGGCGTGTCCTACGTCGGCGCCCGCTACGCCCGGCTCGACCGGCTGCTGTTCGACGACTCCTACCGGGTGGTCGCGCACTTCCAGGAGTCCGGCGGCATCTTCGAGGGCGCGGAGGTCACCTACCGCGGCATCAGCATCGGCAAGGTCGGTGACATGGTGCTCACCGAGCAAGGCGTCGACGTACTCCTCGACATCGACAACGACACCGCACCGATCCCGGCCGACACCGGCGCCCTGGTCGGCAACCGGTCCGCGGTCGGCGAGCAGTACGTCGAGCTGCAGCCGAACGTCGACGACGGGCCGTTCCTGGAGGACGGGTCGGAGATCGCCGACGCGGAGACCGACACCCCGATCTCGTCGACGAAGCTGCTGGTGGACCTCGACAGGATGGTCAACTCGGTCAACAAGGACAGCCTGCGCACGGTGGTCTCCGAGATGGGCAAGGCCTTCAACGGCACCGGTGAGAACCTGGGCCGGATCATCGACACGTCGAACTCGTTCATCCGGACCGCGAACGCGAACTTCGACATCACCGAGGCGCTGATCCAGGACAGCAACACCGTCCTGCGCACGCAGATCGACTCCACCTCGTCGATCAAGAGCTTCGCGCGGGACCTGGCGCTGCTCTCGGACACGCTGGTGACCAGCGACGCCGACCTGCGCCGGGTGATCAACAGCGGCAGCGCCACCGCCAACCAGCTGCGCACCTTCCTCGAGGAGAACGAGGTGAACCTCGGGCAGCTGATCAACAACCTGGTCACCACCGGCGAGATCGTCGTCGAGCACCTCGACGGGATCGAGCAGATCCTGGTGCTCTACCCCTACGTCGTCGAGGGCGGCTACACCGTGGTCGACAAGGACGAGCAGACCGGCCTGTACGACGCCCACTTCGGGATGATCCTCACCCAGGAGCCGCACGTGTGCACCGAGGGCTACGAGAGCACCGACACCCGCACCCCGCAGGACCGCCGCGACCTGCCGATGAACGAGGACGCGCGGTGCACGGAGCCGCAGTCGCAGAGCAGCGCGCGCGGTGCCCAGCACGCCCCGCGCGCCGGTGCGGCGTACCGGGCGCCCGTGATCGGCACGTACGATTCCGGGACCGGAACCGTGACCTACTCCGACGAGAGCCCCAGCGAGTCCGTGACCTACACCGGCGGCGCCGCTGCCGCGTTCGGTGAGGACTCCTGGAAATGGCTCCTCCTGCAGCCCCTCGCAGAACCCAGGAAGTGACACCGTGACCACGACGACCGACAACCACGCCCCCGTGCGGGATGACAGCGCCGAGACCGTCGAGACGGCCGCGCCCCACCGGTCATCATCGCTGCGCGCCGTTCTCGCGGTGGTGCTGACGCTGCTCATCGTCGTCTCGGGAGCCGCGATCGCGTTCCTGCTGGACCAGCGCAGCGAGGTGCAGGCCTCGGTCGACGCCCGGCACGAGGTCGCGCGGGTCGCGGAGCAGTTCACCGTCCGGGTGAACAACTACGACTCCGAGTCCGTCGAGGACTACAAGGCATCGGTCAGCGAGATGCTGACCACGAAGTTCAGCGACGAGTTCGACAAGGCGATGGAGGACATCGTGACGTCGGTGCAGGAGGCCGAGATGGACTCCGAGGGCACCGTGCTCGCGTCCGGCGTGGCGAGCCTCGACCAGGACTCCGCGGAGGTGCTCGTCGTCGCGGACGCCGACGTGAAGACCGTGTTCGACACCCGCCAGCGGCACTTCCGCTGGGAGATCTCCCTGGTCAAGGTCGACGGCAGCTGGCTCGTGGACGACTTCACCCCGGTCGCGTGAGAGGAATCGCGAGATGAACCCGACCCTGTACGACGTGCTCGGCGTCACACCGGACGCCGGACGTGACCAGATCAAGCGTGCCTGGCGCGACGCCGCGGACCGGTTCGAACCCGGCAGCGGCGGCTCGTCGGCCCAGTTCCGGCTGTTCAACGAGGCTGCGGGGGTGCTGCTCGACCCGGAACGGCGCGCGGCGTACGACGAGCAGCTGACTGTCCAGGGGAGGGCCACCCCTGTCTCCGAGCCGGATGGGGCTCCGGCCGCCGAATCCGCGCCGGCCCCGACCGGTGCCGTGGCGACGCTGACCCGTCCCACGAAGACGACCGAGCACCTGGCGCCGCCCCCCGTCGAGGGGCCCACCCGGAGGAAGCGGACGGTCCCCGTGGCCGTGCTCGCCGTCCTCGGCCTGCTCGCGGCCGTCGGCGTGGGACTCGCGGTCTAACACGGAGTCGACTATCAACGAGCCACCGCCTACGAGGACGCCCTCGACCAAGCGCCCTCCGCTGCCGAGCGGGCGGCCGTCGCGGTTCTCTCCTACGACCACCAGTCGCTCACCGCGGACCGCAACGCCGCCGCGAAGTTCCTCACCGAGGACTACCGGGCCGACTACGTCGACACCTTCAACTCCCTGGTGACCGACAACGCCACGAAGACCAAGGCGAAGGTGACCGCCGAGGTGCTCGCCTCCGCGGCCATGCCGCAGGGCGGCGACGCGGGCGACGGTGAGGTGCCGGTGCTCCTGTTCGTGGACCAGACCACCGTCAGCACCGCGAGCTCCGGGGAGCCGACCACCGCCCTGAACCGGGTCCGGTTCGACATGGTCAAGGTGGACGGCAGCTGGCTGGTCGGCGGGATCACCTCCTACTGACCGGGTCACCCAACTGCTGACCAGGCCGTCCGCCCTCGAGAGCGCCACTACCGTTGCGGCGCACGTGAGCGGCAACGGTCGTCCGATCGCGAAGATCACGACCGTTCCCGCGCACGTGAACCGGAACGGTTGCGGCCGGTGCGACCCAGCCGGCGTGATCCTGCCCACAGTGCCGGAGCGGCCGACGGCGGTTCGCGGGCGGGTCCGCACCGGACCGGCTGCCACCCCCGTCCGGTGGCCCCCACGGGCGCTTTTCAGGCGGAGAAAGCGGACTTTATCCCCAAAACAAGCGGCACTTGCTTGACTCGGGAACCGGATCGGTTCATGCTTCCTGACAGTTCATGAGCCACCGGTGTGGTTCTCTCGCCGTTCAAATAGGGGTCCGGCGATCGAGGACGCAAAGACGGCGGCTCGGCTGTGTTGTGGGCGGACCTGCCCGTAGGCTAATATCGTTCTTTGCGCCTGCCCTCAAATGCTCTCCTGCCGACCCATGGCCGGTCAGTGGTTGGTCGGCGCCATCAACCAGATGAGTCCGCGAGCCTTCGGAAGGACCCCTCTTGGCCGCCTCGCGCAACGCCAGCAACAAGACTGAATCGCCCCGCCGCATCTCCTTCGCAAAGATCGAGGAACCCCTCGAAGTTCCGCAGCTTCTCGCGCTCCAGACCAACAGCTTCGACTGGCTGGTCGGCAACGAGCGCTGGCAGCAGGACGTCGACCGGCGCATGGAAGCCGGAGAGGACGTCAGCCAGAAGTCAGGTCTCCAGGAGATCTTCGAGGAGATCTCCCCGATCTCCGACTTCTCGGACACGATGTCCCTCTCCTTCGAGAACCCCGTGTTCTACGACCCGAAGTACTCCGTCGACGAGTGCAAGGAGAAGGACTTCACCTACTCCGCGCCGCTCTACGTGTCGGCGGAGTTCACCAACAACGACACCGGTGAGATCAAGGGCCAGACCGTCTTCATGGGGGACTTCCCCCTGATGACGCCCAAGGGCACCTTCGTCATCAACGGCACGGAGCGCGTCGTCGTCTCCCAGCTGGTCCGTTCGCCCGGCGTGTACTTCGAGCGCAGCGCGGACAAGACCTCCGACAAGGACATCTTCACCTCGAAGATCATCCCGTCGAGGGGTGCCTGGCTGGAGTTCGAGATCGACAAGCGCGACATGGTCGGCGTACGCCTCGACCGCAAGCGCAAGCAGAACGTCACCGTGCTGCTCAAGGCCCTCGGCTGGACCAACGAGCAGATCCGCGAGGAGTTCGGCGAGTACGAGTCGATGATGCTGACCCTCGAGAAGGACCACACCGAGGGCCAGGACGACGCGCTGCTCGACATCTACCGCAAGCTGCGCCCGGGCGAACCCCCCACGCGTGAGGCTGCGCAGACGCTGCTGCAGAACTACTACTTCAACCCGAAGCGCTACGACCTGGCCAAGGTCGGCCGCTACAAGATCAACAAGAAGCT
>JAICRS010000227.1 GCA_025966335.1 Nocardioidaceae bacterium | reverse complement strand
TCTACGCGGTCGCGTCCGGCAAGGGCGGCGTCGGCAAGTCCTCGGTGACGGTGAACCTCGCGGTCGCGATGGCCGCCCATGGCCTCAAGGTCGGCATCGTCGACGCCGACATCTACGGCCACTCGGTGCCGGCCATGCTCGGTGTCGGTGACGTCCGGCCGACCCAGGTCGAGGACATGATCATGCCGGTGCCCACCTCGCACGGGATGTCGGTGATCAGCATCGGCATGCTGAAGCCGCGGCGTGACCAGGTCGTCGCCTGGCGCGGCCCGATGCTGGACCGGGCGCTGGTGCAGATGCTCAGCGACGTCTACTGGGGCGACCTCGACGCGCTCTTCCTCGACCTGCCGCCGGGCACCGGTGACATCGCCATCTCCCTGGGCCAGCACCTCCCGAACGCGGAGGTCATCGTGGTCACTACGCCGCAGGAGGCTGCTGCCGAGGTCGCCGAGCGCGCCGGCACGATGGCCTCGATGATGCACCAGCGGGTGATCGGCGTGGTCGAGAACATGTCGTTCCTGCCCTGCCCCCACTGCGGGCCCGAGCACCGGCTCGAGGTGTTCGGCGCCGGCGGAGGCGCCCGGGTGGCCGCCACCTTGTCGGCCCGGTTCGGGTACGACGTGCCGGTGCTCGCCGAGATACCGCTGGACCTGGAGCTGCGGGCCGGCGGCGACAGCGGCACCCCGATCGTGGAGGCCGCACCGGAGTCACCCGCCGCGCAGGCCCTGGAGAAGGTCGCCACCACGCTGTCGGGTCGCGGACGGGGTTTGGCGGGAATGCAGCTAGGACTCACCCCAGCCGGTAGATTCTGATCCGTGTTCGGAGTCGGCCTGCCAGAGTTCCTGGTGATCTTCGTGGTCGCCATCCTGGTCTTCGGGCCGGACCGGCTCCCCGACTTCGCGCGCCAGGCCGGCCGGTTCCTGCGCCAGATGAAGAACTTCACCACCGCTGCCCGTGACGACCTGCGCAACGAGCTCGGCCCGGAGTTCGCCGACCTCGAGCTGTCCGACCTCGACCCCCGCAAGGCCGTGCGCAAGCACATCCTGGAGGCGATGGAGGACGACGACGAGGACGACGTCGTGCCGGTGCGTCGCGGTCAGCGTCCGCTGGCGGCCGGCGAGCTGCCGCCCTACGACAGCGACGCGACCTAGCCGGTCTTGCCGTCGAGCTCGATCTTCACGGTCAGCTCGCGCCCGTCCCGCCTGACCAGCAGCGCCACCGTGTCACCCGGCTGGTGTGCGCGGATCGCGACGATCAGGCCGATCCCGTCGGTGACCGCGACGTCGTCGACCGCCACCACCACGTCGCCCTTCTCCAGTCCGGCCGCGTCGGCGGGCGTCCCGGCGGGCACGCCGACCACCTCCGCGCCGTTGCGCTGGGTCCCGGTGTTCACGTTCGCGCCGATCACCGGGTACTGCGCCTCGCCGGTGCGCAGGATCTGGGTGGCGGTGATCTGGACCTGCTCCATCGGGATCGCGAAGCCCACGCCGATGTTGCCGGCCTCACCGCCGAACGCACCGCCCATGGTGGCGATCGCCGAGTTCACGCCGACCACCTCACCGCGCAGGTTCACCAGCGGCCCACCGGAGTTCCCGGGGTTGATCGCGGCGTCGGTCTGCACGGCGTTGATGAACGAGGAGTCCTCCTCGTCGCCGGTGGTGACCGGACGGTCCAGGGCGCTGACGATGCCGGAGGTGACGGTGCTGTCGAGGCCGAGCGGCGAGCCGATCGCGACCACAGTCTCGCCGACGTTCATCGACCGCGACGAGCCGAGCGCCGCGGGCCGGAGGCGGCCGCCGTCCTCGATCTTGAGCACCGCGATGTCGTAGACGGGGCTGCGCCCGACGATCTCGGCACCGTGGGGCTCCCCCTCGTGGTCGATCACCTGGATCCGGCCGGAGGCGGCGGCCTCGGCGACCACGTGGTTGTTGGTGATCACGTGCCCGCTGCGGTCGATCACGAACCCGGAGCCGGTCGCGCCACCGCTCTCGCCACCGTTGCGGGCCAGGATCTGCACGGTGCTCGGCAGCAGCTGCGCCGCCACCGCGGCGACACTGCCGTTGTCGACGTCCAGCGGAGCAGCGACCTCGCCGTCGCCGGTGAAGATCGCGCCCGGACCGTCGTTCAGCGACGAGGACACCGCCACCCCGCCGATGGTGCCGCCGAGCAGCCCCACCACGAGCGCGGTCACCGCGACCACCGGCCACACCCAGCCGGGAACCCTGCCCGCGCCGTGCTGCTGCGGATAGCCGTAGGCCTGGGCCGGCAGCTGCATCGTCTGGTGGGCGTACGGGTTCTGGTGGCCGGCGTAGGGCGGGTAGGGGCCGCCGTAGGGCTGCTGCCGCTGCTGCTGCGTGTACGTCGGGCGGTCCCACAACGGACGGGTGTCCTCGTCCGGATCCCGGGGACGTGGCTCCTCGTCTCGGGGCTCGTCAGATCGGCCAGGTCCGTCGTGCTCGCTCACGAGCCTATTTTGTCCTATCCCTGCAAATCCGCGGACCGCTCAGCGGCGGTCGACGAGTACGACGCTGCGCTGGCTGCCCTGGGTCAGCGGGAGCCGGCCGTGGCTCGCGACCCGGGGCGCGATCACGGCGGTGGTCGGAGCGGAGCTGGGCGTGGAGCCGGTCATCGAGGCCGCAGGTGCGCCCGTGGGAGCACCGCTGATGCCGAGACCGGCACCGCCGAGGGTGGCGATCCCGAACACCGCGGCCGAGACCGAACCGGCTCCGGCCAGGGCGAGTCCGGCGCGGCGGCGGCCGCGGCCCTTGCGCTCGAGCTCGTCGACAGCGGCCCAGGCCTCCTGGGCGGGGTCGAGCTGGTAGAGCGACCCGAGCAGCCCCTGCGGGAGGTCGTTGCCGCCCATCGTCGCGAGCTGCCGCTTGACCCAGCCCTCACGCTCGACCAGGCGGCGGCAGGGGGGACAGGTGAGCACGTGGGACCAGGCGCGCTCGGCGTCGGCCTCGGCGAGCTGGCCGTCGACGAGCGCGCTGACGGAGGAGCCGATGTGGCCACCGAAGTTCATCATCATGTGGTCTGGGGGGTCAGGCCGACGGCGTCGGCGGGGCCGGAGTAGCGCACCCGCCCGGATGCCGGTGCGCGGTGCGCGAGTGACTTGCGGAGCATAGAACGACCGCGGTGGATCCGGGAACGCACGGTCCCCAGCTTGAGGCCCAGGACATCGGCGATCTCGTCGTACGACAGCCCTTCGATGTCGCAGAGCACCACCGCGGCGCGGAAGTCCGGCGGCAGGTCGGCCAGCGCGGACTCGACGTCGTCGTCGAACAGCTGGTCCTGTACCTGCGCGTCCGGTGCGGGCGCCCGGCCGGGCATCCGGCTCTCCGCGTCGTCGGCGAGCGCGTCGAAGCGGATCTTGGACTTGCGGCGGGCCTGGTCCAGGAACAGGTTGGTGGTGATCCGGTGCAGCCAGCCCTCGAACGTGCCCGGGGTGTAGGACGACAGCGAGCGGAACACCCGGACGAAGACCTCCTGGGTGAGGTCCTCGGCGTCATGCCGGTTGCCGGTGAGCCGGTAGGCCAGCCGGTAGACCCGCGCGGAGTGCTGGGTGACGATCTCCTCCCAGGAGGGGGCCTGCCATTCCGTCTCGGACTGGTTCATCCGGCCCTCCTCGCCCCGTCGGGCTGTTGCGGCCCTGCCGCGCAGTGTGGTCGCCATGCCTCCGGCGCTGACCTCTTTCAGACTAGGAGCCGCTCCTGAGAGTTACCTGAGGGAACGCACTCATCTTCCTGGGACTGTGACAACGGTTGGCGGGATCGAAGTGTTCCCGCCGCGCCCATCCGGGGTCGCCGAGCGGTAGAGTCGCGCCCGACGTGACCGAAATGACCGAGGAGGCGACCATCGCTACGGGACTCAAGCCCGCCAGCTGGGCTTATGCAGAGGAGTTCGTCAGCGAGGACGACGTCCTGGCCGCGGCGCGCAGCCGTGCCACCGAGGTCGGCGTCGTCCCGATCGGCTCCGGCGGAGGCGCCGCCCTGCGGTTCCTGGCCGCCGTGATCGAGGCCCGGGCAGTGGTCGAGATCGGCACCGGCACCGGCGTCTCCGGGCTGTGGATGCTGCGCGGCATGCGGGCCGACGGGGTGCTGACCACGGTCGACACCGAGGCCGAGCACCAGCGGCTGGCCAAGCAGTCGTTCACCGAGGCCGGCATCCCGCCGCAGCGGGTCCGTCTGATCCCCGGGGCGGCGCTCGACGTGCTCCCGCGGCTCACCGACGGCCACTACGACCTGGTGTTCTGCGACGGCGACAAGCATGAGTACGCCGACTATCTCGCCGAGGCGCTCCGGCTGCTCAAGCCGGGCGGCATCGTCGCCTTCGACAACGCCCTGTGGCACGACCGGGTCGCCGACCCCGCACAGCGCGACGCGGAGACCGTGGCGATCCGGGAGCTCGGCAAGACCGTACGTGACCACGAGCTGCTGCTGCCGGTGCTGCTGCCCGTCGGTGACGGGCTCCTCGTCGCGAAGAAGGTCTGGACCCCCGAAACCTGACCCGCGCTCCTCTCCCCGCACCCTCCCTCCCCGTTGAGGCGTGAGGTTTTCACCTTCGAGGCGTGAGGTTTTCACCTTCGAGACGTGAGGTTTTCACGTCGAACGGCCTCTCGGGTCGGGTCGGCACCCAGTACCGGAGCTTGCCCTCGCGCGTGTCCTCGTAGACACCGCCGTTCTTCTCGATCGTCCGGCGCGACCCGACGTTGTCGGTGTCGCAGGTGACCAGCACCGGGTCGATGCCGCGTTCAGCGCACAGGGGCAGCATCAGCGCGAGCGCCCGCGACGCGTGGCCGCGGCGTCGGGCCGATGGTCGGACCG
>JAICRS010000067.1 GCA_025966335.1 Nocardioidaceae bacterium | reverse complement strand
TGGCCGGTGACGAGGTAGACCACCCGCCGCGCCAGCGACACGGCGTGGTCGGCGATCCGCTCGTAGTAGCGGCCGAGCAAGGCGATGTCGACGGCCGGCTCGACCCCGTGCGCCCACTCGGGACCGAGCAGGATGCGGAACGACGAACGGCGCAGCTGGTCCATCTCCTCGTCGGCCGCCTCGAGCTCGCGGGCCGCGTCGACGTCGCGCTCGGCGATGACCCCGGCGACCGTCTCGACCATGGTCTCGGCGACCTCGGCCATCCGCTGGATGGTCGGACGGAGCTCGGTCGGTACGGCCACGGCGGGCACCCGGAGCCGGGCGACCTTCGCGACGTGCACGGACAGGTCACCCATCCGCTCGAGCTCGCCGACCATCCGGAACGCGGCGACCAGCATCCGCAGGTCACCGGCGACCGGCTGCTGCAGGGCGAGCAGCTCGAAGCTCCGGTCCTCGATCCGCTCGCGGGCGTGGTCGATGTCGGCGTCGCCGCTGATCACCCGTTCCGCGAGCTCGGCGTCGGCGGTCAGGAGGGCGGTGGTGGCCTGGTCGACGGCGTTCCTGACCTGGTGGGTCATCGCCACCAGGTCGTCGACGATCGCGTCCAGCTGGTCGTAGTACACATCGCGCATGGCGCACAACGTAGGTCGCCGAGGTGACCGGACGGCGACGCGGCGTGAACGCGAGGTGAACAGTGGCCGAAGCCCCAGGTCAGAACGGCTTCCGCGGTGAAGTGACGGCGTCCTGCGTGCGTACGATCGTCTCGTGGACGCCACGACGCAGGCCCTCCTGTTCGCGCTGCTCGGCGCGGTGCTCGGGTCCGGCGTCGTGCTCGCGTGGCGGATCAGCGAGCACCAGCAGCAGCGGCTCCCCAAGCACGAGCCGGCCGTTCCCAGCGGGGTCGCGACGGTGCTCTCCGTGCTGCGCAGCAGTGCCCTGGTCGTCAACGAGAACGACGAGGTGCTCAAGGCCTCAGCGCCGGCGTACGCCCTCGGCCTGGTCAGCGGCAACGAGCTCTGCGTCGAGGATCTCGCGGAGCTCGTCCGCCAGGTGCGCCGGGACGGGCAGATCCGGGACACCGAGATCGTGCTGTCGCGGGGTCGCGCGAGCGCCCCGATCCATGTGACCGCGCGGGTGGCGCCGTTGAGCAGCCGGCTGGTGCTGGCGCTGGTCGAGGACCGCACCCGGGAACGCCGCGTCGAGGCGATCCGGCGGGACTTCGTGGCGAACGTGTCGCACGAGCTGAAGACACCGGTCGGCGCGATCCATCTCCTCGCCGAGGCGGTGGCGGAGGCCTCCGACGACCCGGAGGCGGTCCAGCGGTTCGCCGGAAGGATGCACACCGAGAGCGAGCGGCTCTCCCGGATGGTCCAGCAGATCATCGAGCTGTCCCGGCTCCAGGGCGACGACCCGATCGACGAGCCGCTCCCGGTGAACGTGGACACGGTTCTCGAGGCCGCCGTCGACGCGTCCGCTATCGACGCGCAGGCCAAGCAGATCACGGTGCTGCGCGACGGCGAGTCCGGCTTGGAGATCCTCGGCAACGCCGAGCAGGTCGAGGTCGCGGTCGGCAACCTGGTCGCCAACGCGGTCACCTACTCCGCCGAGGGCTCGACCGTTGTGGTCGCGGCCCGGGCCAACGACCTGATGGTCGACATCGTGGTCACCGACCAGGGCGTCGGCATCCCCGCCGAGGAGATCGACCGGATCTTCGAGCGGTTCTACCGGGTCGACCCGGCTCGTCACCGATCCACCGGCGGCACCGGTCTCGGGCTGTCGGTGGTCAAGCACGTCGCGGCGTCCCACGGCGGCGAGGTCAAGGTCTGGTCGGTCGAGGGGCAGGGGTCCTCGTTCACGTTGACGCTGCCGCGTCGCACATCCGCAGATGCCGTACGTCGGACGCGTCCCCCCGTCGTGCCGCACACACCTCATGAGGAGGCGACGTCGTGACCCGGGTACTCGTCGTGGAGGACGAAGAGAGCTACTCCGACCCGCTGGCCTACATGCTGCGCAAGGAGGGTTTCGAGGTCTCCGTCGCCGCCACCGGCACGGACGCGCTGACCGACTTCGAGCGCAACGGCGCCGACATCGTGCTGCTCGACCTGATGCTGCCCGGGATCCCCGGGACCGAGGTGTGCCGACGGATCCGGCAGACCTCGAACGTGCCGGTGATCATGGTCAGCGCCAAGGACACCGAGGTCGACAAGGTCGTCGGGCTCGAGCTCGGCGCCGACGACTACGTGACCAAGCCGTACTCGCCGCGAGAGCTCGTCGCCCGGATCCGTGCCGTGCTGCGCCGCGGACAGGAGGTCGACCTCGTCCCCGCGACCCTGGAGGCCGGCCCGGTGCGGATGGACGTGGAGCGGCACGTGGTCACGGTCGCCGGCGAGGACGCCAAGCTGCCGCTGAAGGAGTTCGAGCTGCTGGAGATGTTCCTCCGCAACGCCGGCCGGGTGCTGACCCGCGGCCAGCTGATCGACCGGGTCTGGGGCGCGGACTACGTCGGTGACACCAAGACCCTCGACGTGCACGTGAAGCGGCTGCGCACCAAGATCGAGCCGGACCCGGCACACCCGAAGTACCTCGTCACCGTCCGCGGCCTCGGCTACAAGCTCGACCTCTGACCCCCGGGGCCCACCCCCTCTCCCGTTGAGACGTGCAGAATTCCCCGTTGAAACGCGAGAAATTCGCGTTCGAGACGTGAGAAAGTCGCGACCTCAGTTGGCACGGACGCTCGGCAGCCCCACGGCCGATACTTCGGTGACCGCCGAACTGTTTCGGCGCTAGCGTGGTGCCATGACCTCGCCCGCGACCCACCGTTGGCTGCCCGTCGCGGCGATCGGCATCACGCTCGTCTTCTGGGCCTCGGCGTTCGTCGCGATCCGGGACCTTGGCGAAGAGGTCACTCCTGGCGCGCTCTCCCTCGGCCGGCTGCTGGTCGCCAGTCTCGCCCTCGGTGTGTTCCTGCTGTTCCGTCCCCGGCGCTGGCCCTCGCGCGCGGACTGGCCTGGACTGCTCGTCTGCGGAGTGCTCTGGTTCGGGGTCTACAACCTCGCGCTCAACGAGGGCGAGCGGCGGATCGATGCGGGCACGGCTGCGATGTTGATCCAGGTCGCGCCGCTGCTGATCGCGATCCTCGCCGTGTGGTTCCTGCGCGAACGGCCGACCTGGTATCTCGGCGCCGGGCTCATGCTCGGCTTCGGCGGCGTGCTGCTGATCAGCTTCTCCACCTCCGGCGGGGACGAACGGGATGTGCTCGGCGTGGTGCTCTGCCTGCTGGCCGCCGCGGCCTACTCGGTCAGCATGGTGCTCCAGAAGCCCCTGCTGGGAAGGCTCTCCGCACTGGAAGTCACCTGGTTCGCCTGCACCATCGGTGCCGTGGTCTGCCTTCCGGTCGCGGGCGACCTGGTTCGAACGGTGCAGGAGCTGCCGCTGAGCTCGGTCGGCTGGATCGTCTACCTCGGGATCTTCCCCACCGCCATCGCGTTCACGACCTTCGCCTACGCACTGGCCCGGATGGATGCGTCCCGCCTGGGTGTCACCACGTACCTCGTGCCGCCCATCACGATCGGACTCAGCTGGGCCCTTCTCGACGAGGTACCCCCTCTGCTCGCCATTGTCGGCGGTGCCGTGTCGTTGGTCGGTGTTGCGGTTGCCCGGATCAGGCCGCGCCGGCCCGCCGTCGTACTCCAGGACGCCTGACGACAGCGTTGACCGGAACGGAGGAACTCATGACAGATGCAGCTGCGGTCGCGAACCTTGCCCGCCTGCTCGCGGACCAGAGCCGGGCCGCGATGTGTTTGGCGATGCTGGACGGGTCCGCGTGGACCCTGTCCCAGCTCGCCTCGACTGCTGGCGTCACGATGTCGACAGCAAGCGAACACGTGTCGACCCTGGTCGCCGCCGGCATCCTCACCGACGAACGACTCGGCCGCAACCGCTACGTGCGCCTGGCCGGACAGGACGTCGGCGAGGCCCTCGAGGCGTTCAGCACGCTGGCTCGACCGGCTCCCGCCAGGTCGCTGCGTGGCGTCGGTGAGCGCCGACGGCTGGCGGCCGCACGCACCTGCTACGACCACCTCGCGGGCCGGCTCGGGGTGGTGGTGTTCGACGCGCTGGCCGAACGCCGCCTCGTGGATAGTTCACACGGCCTGGCGCTTACCGACAACGGCGAGCACTGGTTCGAGGGCCTCGATGTGGATCTTGATGATCTGCGGAGACGACGCCGGCCGCTGCTGCGCGAGTGCATCGACTGGACCGAGCGCCGACCTCACCTGGCCGGCTCGCTCGGCGCAGCGCTGCGCGACCGGTTCCTGGAGAGGACGTGGGTACGCCGACCCGACCGCACGCGTCGTCTCGAGGTGACCGGAATGGGACAGCAAGCACTCCAGGAACTGCTCGGGATCGAGCCCGGCCGCCTGCGGGTGGAGGCCTGATCCGGGAACTGCACTGCTCGACCGCGAAAGCTACACGTCTGAAGCGCGAAAACTCCACGTCTCACCCGCGAAAACCGCACGTCTCGACGGGGAAAAGGGCACGTCTCAACGGGAAGAGGGTGCGGGTGCGGAGGGTTAGGGGGTGGTGTCCTTCTCGAGCCAGCCGCGGAAGGCCTCGAGGTTGCGGGTGGACTCACCGCGCGAGGTCCGCCAGTCCCACTCCGTGCGGATCGAGGTGGCGAAGCCGAGCTCGAGGATCGTGTTGAACGACTCGTCGGCGTACGACAGCACCGCGCCGAGCAGCCGATCCACCTCCTCGGGGGTCACCGAGCTCAGCGGCAGCCGCCCGTCGAGGTAGATGTCGCCCAGGTGGTCGACGGCGAACGCGACGCCGTAGAGGCGGAGGTTCTTCTCGAGCATCCACCGGTAGACGCGCTCGTGGTTCTCGTCGGGGTGCCGCGCGACGAACGCATGCACCCCCAGCGCGTGCGACCCGACGTCGAAGCGGCACGGCGTCTGCAGCTTCTTCTCCCCGGGCAGGACGACGGTGAAGACGCCGTCCTCGATCTCCTTCCACTCCAGCTCGTGCTCGGTGAACGCGCTCCGCAGCGTCTCGGCGGCGGCTGCCCGATCGGTCACGCTCTCATCCCCTCGAGGTCGTTGCGCATGGCCGTGCTGGCCTGGCGGTACACCTCGACAGTACGGTCCGCGGTCCGTTCCCAGGCAAAGCCCGCCGCCTGCTCGCGGGCGCCCTCGGCCAAGGTCGCGCGGAACGCCGGCTGGTGGACGATCCGTTCGATGGCGCGCGCATAGTCGTCCGGGTCGTGCCCCTCGACGAGCAGGCCGCTCACCCCGTCGCGCACGACGGTGGTCAGCCCACCCACGGCAGCCGCCACGACCGGCGTACCAGTGGCCTGTGCCTCCACCGCGACCAGGCCGAACGACTCGTTGTAGGACGGGACGCAGACCAGCGTGGCCGCGGCGTACCAGTCGACGAGCGTCGACTGCGCTACCGGCGGGATGAACCGGACCACGTCGGCGATGCCGAGGGACTCCGCGAGCTGGGCCAGCGACTCGGGGTGCTCGAGGCCGGTGCCGGACGGCCCGCCGACGACCGGGACGACCAGCCGCGACCGCAGCGACGGGTCGCGCGACAGCAGGGAGGACACGGCGTGCAGGAGTACGTCGGGCGCCTTGAGGGGCTGGATGCGCCCGGCGAACATCAGCACATGTGCATCGGCGGGGAGTCCGAGCCGCGCTCGCGCCACCGCCTGGCCCACCGGCCGGAACACCGACAGGTCGACGCCGGGGTGCACGACCTCGACCCGCGACGAGTCCGCGTCGTAGAGGTTGATCAGCTGTTTGGCCTCGCTGTCGGTGTTCGCGATCAGCATGTCGGCGGCCTCGACCACCTGCTCCTCGCCGATCACCCGGGCGGTCGGCTCGGGCGTGTCGCCCTCGGCGAGCGCCTCGTTCTTGACCTTGGCCATGGTGTGCATGGAGTGCGCCAGCGGGACGCTCCACCGGTCCCGGACCAGGGCGCCGACCTGGCCCGAGAGCCAGTAGTGGCTGTGCACCAGGTCGTACCAGCCCTGGTCGTGCCGGGCCTCGGAGCGGAGCACCTCGCGCGCGAAGACGCACAGCTGACCGGGCAGCTCGGCCTTGGTCAGCCCCTCGAACGGCCCGGCGTGGACGTGGTGGACGTGCACGCCCGGGAGCGCCTCGACGACCGGTGGCAGCTCGGAGGACGTCGCGCGGGTGTAGACGTCGACGCCGATGTTGCGCCGCGCCAGCCGCTTGGACAGCTCGAGCACATAGACGTTCATCCCGCCCGCGTCACCGGTTCCGGGCTGGTCGAGCGGCGACGTGTGCAGGCTGATCATCGCGACTCGTCCGTGGACCGGACGCGGACCCGGATGCTTCGGTAGAGCGTTCACGTAGGCATACCTCCGCTGGGTCAACCACCGGTGATTCTTGCTTATTTCCCCAAGTGCCCGATTCGCCGCCCCAGGAAACTTCGGCCGGCGCCGAAGTGTCGGCTGGGGCGCCGGTCAGTTCGAGGGGCTGAACGACCAGGCGGAGCCCGTCACCCGAGGCTTCCCGGCGGCCCCACCAGAGGCCGCGCGCGAGGAGCGTCCCGCGGACGACCCCCGGGCCCGAGCCTGCGACAGCAGCCGCTCGACGTACGGCGACACCCATCCGGCGACCCGCCAGAACGCGACCCCACCGGCGAGCGCGAGCACGGTGGCGAGCAGCGGGAAGCTGTCCTCCAGGTGCGGGTAGATCTGCCAGTGCGCGAGGTAGATGTAGAGCGACGCGCTCGCGAGTACGCCGGCCGCGCGGGCTGCCCAGGACGGGACCCGCAGGGCGCGGACCCAGACCAGCAGGACCAGGCCGCCGATCACCAGGGCCTCGCGCTGGAGGTCCTCGAAGAACCCGGGCACGGTGGCGAGCACCAGCGCGGAGACCAGCAACCGCTGCCACGAGGCGGTGGCCTTGACGGTGGCCCAGCCCAGCGCGAACAGCCAGAACACCACGTTCGCGCGGTGGATCACGTCGCCGCCCACCAGCTCGACGACCTCGTAGCGGGTGAGCAGTCCGAGCATCGCCAGCGAGACCGGCAACCAGAACGACCAGCGCCGCTCGATCCGGTCCACCAGCGGCAGCGCCATCACCACGGTGAGCGCGAGCAGCGTGTAGACCAGCGCCTCGATGAACCAGTAGTGCCACTCCGGCTCCGCCCAGCCCTCCGGGCCGAGGACGCCGTTGAGCAGGAGCACGTTCTGCCAGGTGTAGGGCGTGAGGAACGTGGCCGCGATGCCGATCCAGAGCACGGACGGCACGACGATCCGGGCGACGCTGGTGGCGAGGTGGCGGATCCGTTCCCGACGAGGTGACTCGGTCAGGTGGAAGCGGCCGAAGTTGAACCCGGCGACGCCGAGCAGGACATGCGCCCCGCCCGCGAGCAGGAACAGGTTGGCGTGCGAGCCGACGATCAGCACGATCGCCACCGCCCGCAGGAGCACGTTGGTCTCCAGCGAGCGGAAGCCCCTGCGCCGCCGTCCGGTCGCGGGGGCGAGCTCGCCGATCGGGGTCAGGTGCCAGTTCGCCGGCAGGTGCCCCAGCACCTCCTCCAGCCGGATCGACATCTCCACGTAGGACAGCGAGTCGCCCTCGAGGGTGACGAAGGTGTCCTGGTCGGTGACGTCGTCGCGGTTGAGGACCTCCCCGAACAGCTGCCGCAGCCGCGGGCCCGTCGTACCGGCTGCTGCCTCGCGGCAGGGAGCGGACGCCGCCAGTCCGGCGATCGCGCGGTAGTCGGGCTTCCCGGTCGGCAGCCGGGGTACCTCGGTCAGCTCCAGAACGCACACCGCACCGGGCGGCAGGCCGAAGCTCTCCTTGGTGAGCCGGCGCACCAGGTCGGCGTCGACCGGCTTCGCGGAGGTGTCGACGGACACGACCAGCCGGTCCTCCCCGTCGGCGCAGAACGCGATCACGCCGGCGTCCGCGAACACCCGCTCGGTCTGGGCGAGGTCGATCCGCAGCCCGAAGATCTTCGCGAACCGGTTCCGGCGGCCGACGATCTCGAGCAGGCCTTCGGGTGTACGGCGGGCGACGTCACCGGTCCGCAGCTCGGAGATGACCCTGCCCTGGGCCAGGTCGGCCGGCGACTCGGCGTAGCCGAGCATCACGTTGTCGCCGCGGTAGACGAGCTCCCCGACGTCGGAGGCCGCCGGATCGGCACGGTCCAGCGGCATCTCCGGCAGCGGCTCCAGGTGGAACGACCCGCCGGGGATCGGCACTCCGATCGCGCCCGGCGAGGTGAGCGCGAGGTCGGGTGGGAGGTAGGCCATCCGGGCGGTCGCCTCGGTTTGCCCGTACATCACGAACAGGTCCCAGCCACGACGCTGGCCCAGGTCGGCGTACCGCTGCACCGTCGCGGGCGGGAGCCGGCCGCCGGCCTGGGTGAGGTAGCGCAGGTGCGGAAGGTCCAGGTCCGCGAAGCCGACCCGGTCGAGCAGGTCGAAGGTGTAGGGCACCCCGGCGAACGTGGAGACCCGGTGTGCCCGGACCAGGTCCCAGAAGCAGCCGTCGACGACCGACAGCGAGGTGAGCAGGATGGTGGCGCCGGCGTGCAGGTGGCTGTTGATCACCGACAGCCCGTAGCAGTAGTGCATCGGCAGCGTGGTCGCCGCGACGTCGGTGGGCCGGATCGAGAGGTACTCGGCGATCGACTCGGCGTTCGCGGCGACGTTGCGGGCGGAGAGCCGGACCAGCTTCGGGGAGCCGGTTGAGCCGGAGGTGGAGAGCAGCAGCGCCAGGTCGGGGTGCAGGTCGTGGGCGGTGCCTTCGCGGCGCTCGACGAGCCGGCCGGCGCTGAACACGACGTCCGGGTCGTAGGCCTCCTCGACCGCGGCGAGGTTCCCGGCGTTGTCGCCCGGGACCAGGATCACCGGGTGGCCACCTGAGAGCGCGGCCAGGTAGGTGACGATCGGGTCGAGGTCGTTGGAGCCGGCGACCAGCACCAGCCGCCTAGTCGTGCCCAGCTTGTCGGCTACCGCGGCGACCCGCCCCGCGAGCTCGGCGTAGGTCAGGATGCCGTCGGGCGTGATGAATGCCGCCCGGTCTCCGAACGATCCGAGACGGGCGACGAAGGGCACCGACAGCTCGGCGGGAGCACCACGCACCACCGAATCGTATTAGGCAAGCCTTACCTATGGCAATGCGGCCCGGTCCCTCACCGAGTTGTGAGGCGCTGCGCGCGCTATAGCGAGCACAGCGCCTGACAACTCGGGGAAGGGCTTAGCGGAGGGCGCGGCGGCCCCGGGTCTCCCGTGGCTCAGGCTCATGACCGCGGCTCCGGAGCAGGCCGGCCACGCCGCCGACCAGCGCCAGGGCCGCCGAGATCAGGATGCCCAGCTCGTCCCGCAACCAATCGTCGCCGTCGTACACACCCTTGGCGGCGCTGTCGATGCTGCCGAAGATGATCCAGCCGAGCGCGAGCACCGCGACCGACACGACCACCCGCAACCAGACCGGCGCGGAGGCCACCACCGAGTAGCCGGCCGCGAGCAGCGCGACGGTGAGCGCCACCAGCCCGAGGAGGTAGCACACCGACACCAGGCCACCGTCGGTGTTCGTCCCGCCGTTGCCCCAGATCAGCCCGACCTTGACCAGCCACGCGACCCCGCCGGCCAACGCGGCGATCGACGCAATCTTCCCTGCACGCATGACATGAAAGTGTGCCCTGCCCCGATCCGGTTGCCCAACCGGTCCGGGCACCCGCCACAATCGGTGCCATGGCGAACAGGACCGCAGTCGTGACCGGGGCCAGCAGTGGGATCGGTGCGGCGACCGCACGCCGCCTGGCCGCGGACGGTTTCCACGTCGTCTGCGCAGCCCGCCGTGAGGACCGGATCGCCGCGCTGGCCGAGGAGATCAAAGGTACGCCGGTCCGCTGTGACGTGACCGACCCCGACTCGGTGAACGAGCTGGCGCGGGTCGTCGGGGACCGGCTCGACGTACTGGTCAACAACGCCGGCGGGGCGGTCGGCTCCGATCCGGTCGCAACCGCCGACCCCGAGCACTGGCGGCAGATGTACGACGTGAACGTGGTCGGCGTCCTCAACGTGACCAAGGCGCTGCTGCCGGCGATCCTCGCCAGCGGCGACGGGATCATCGTCAACGTCGGCTCCACGGCCGGACGGATCGCCTACGAGGGCGGTGCCGGCTACACCGCGGCCAAGCACGGCACCCAGGTGGTCACCGAGACGCTGCGCCTCGAGCTGTGCGGCGAACCGGTCCGGGTCACCGAGATCGCGCCCGGCATGGTGAAGACCGAGGAGTTCACGCTGAAGCGGTTCGGCGGCGACCGGGAGAAGTACGACGCGGTGTACGCCGGGGTGGCCGAGCCGCTCGTGGCCGACGACATCGCCGATGCCATCGGCTGGGTGGTCAGCCTCCCGTCGCACGTGAACATCGACGAGCTCGTGATCCGCCCCCGCGCCCAGGCCGCCCAGCACAAGGTGCACCGGGTCTTCGACAAGTAGTCACCCCACCGCCCGAGAACGAGGAACCCATGCCGATCGAGGACTTCCCCCGCTACCCGCTGACGTTCGGGCGCAGCCCGGTCCACCCGCTGGAGCGGCTCAGCGACCACCTCGGCGGTCCGCGGATCTGGGCCAAGCGCGAGGACGTCAGCTCCGGCCTGGCGTTCGGCGGCAACAAGACCCGCAAGCTCGAGTACCTCGTCCCCGAGGCGCTGGCCCAGGGTGCGGACACCCTGGTGTCGATCGGGGGCTACCAGTCGAACCACACCCGCCAGGTGGCCGCGGTCGCGGCGAAGCTGGGCCTGAAGGCGGTGCTGGTGCAGGAGAAGTGGGTGGACTGGCCCGACGCGGTCAACGACAAGGTCGGCAACATCCTGCTGTCGCGGATCATGGGCGCCGACGTCCGGCTGGACCCGGCCGGGTTCGGGATCGGGTTCAAGGACTCGTGGGAGCGGGCCCTCGACGACGTGCGAGAGTCGGGCGGCACGCCGTACGCCATCCCGGCCGGCGCCTCGGACCATCCGCTCGGTGGACTCGGTTTCGCCAACTGGGCCTACGAGGTCGAGCAGCAGGAGCAGGAGCTCGGCGTCTTCTTCGACACGATCATCGTCTGCACCGTCACCGGGTCGACCCACGCCGGGATGATCGCCGGGTTCGCCGGGCAGGACCGGCCGCGGCGGGTGCTCGGCATCGATGCGTCCGCGAAGATCGAGGAGACCCGGGCGCAGGTGGAACGCATCGCCCGGGCGACCGCGGAGAAGATCGGGCTCGGCCGGGACCTGCGCAATGACGAGATCACGGTGCTCGAGGGCTGGGCCGGAGACCTGTACGGCATTCCCGTCCAGTCCACGATCGACGCGATCCGGCTGTCCGGTGAGCTGGAGGCGATGATCATCGATCCGGTCTACGAGGGGAAGTCGATGGCCGGCCTCATCGACCTGGTCCGCGCCGGCGAGATCGGCAAGGACTCCACGGTGCTCTACGCCCACCTCGGCGGACAGCCGGCGCTGAACGCCTACAGCGGGATCTTCTAGCGGGGAGGCCTCGACCGGTCCTGTCGGGCTCACCGCGGCTGCGATCGGTAGGTTTGGCCAATGACCGTCCCTGCCGGAAACCAGCTCCCCGACCGTGCCCGCGTCGTCATCATCGGCGGCGGCGTGATCGGCTGCTCCGTGGCCTACCACCTCGCCCACGCCGGCTGGACCGACGTGGTCCTGCTCGAGCGCGATCGCCTCACCTCCGGCACCACGTGGCACGCCGCGGGTCTGATGACCTGCTTCGGGTCGACGTCGGAGACCTCGACCGCGATCCGGCTCTACTCGCGTGACCTGTACGCGCGGCTCGAGGAGGAGACCGGCCAGGCCACCGGTTTCAAGCCGGTCGGCCTCATCGAGGCGGCCGCCGACGAAGCTCGCCTGGAGGAGTACCGCCGGGTCGCCGCGTTCCAGCGGCACCTCGGGCTGGAGGTCGAGGAGATCTCCCCGAAGGAGATGGCCGACCTGTTCCCCTGGGCGAAGACCGACGACCTGCTCGCCGGCTTCCACGTCCCCGGCGACGGCAGGGTCAACCCCGTCGATGTCACCACCGCCCTGGCCAAGGGCGCCCGACGGCTCGGGGTGCGGATGGTCGAGGGCGTCTCGGTCGAGGATGTGCTCACCGGCCGCGGCGGCGTGACCGGCGTGCGGGTCTCCACGGGGGTGCCCGGCGAGACGACCGAGATCGAGGCCGAGTACGTCGTCAACTGCGCCGGCATGTGGGCCCGCGAGCTGGGGGCGAGGAACGGCCTCGTGATCCCCAACCAGGCGGCCGAGCACTACTACCTGATCACCGACACCATCGACGGGCTCGATCCCGACGCGCCGGTCTTCGAGGACCCTGCGTCGTACGGCTACTACCGCGAGGAGGGAGGCGGGATGATGGTCGGCCTCTTCGAGCCGCAGGCGGCGCCGTGGAACGTCGAGGGGATCCCGCGCGACTTCTCCTTCGGCAAGATCCCGCCCGACTGGGACCGGATGGGCCCGTTCCTGGAGAAGGCGATGGCCCGCGTCCCGGTCACCCTCGAGGTCGGCGTCCGCACCTTCTTCTGCGGTCCGGAGTCGTTCACGCCCGACCTCGCCCCCGCGGTCGGCGAGGCGCCCGGGATCCACAACTACTTCGTCGCTGCAGGCATGAACTCGGTCGGCATCCTCTCCGCCGGTGGCCTCGGCCGGGTGCTGGCCCACTGGATCACCACCGGCCGGCCCGACGTCGACGTCACCGGCTTCAACGTCGACCGGTTCCGCCCGTGGCAGGCCGACGACGCCTACCGCGCCGCACGCACCACGGAAATCCTTGGCACGGTGTACGCCGCGCACACCCCCGGCAAGCAGCTGCGCACCGCCCGCAACATGTTGCTCTCCCCGGTCCACGACCGGCTGGTCGAGCAGGGCGGCT
>JAICRS010000347.1 GCA_025966335.1 Nocardioidaceae bacterium | reverse complement strand
TTCACGCGGGCCGAGCGCGGCCTCGAGCGTTTCGCCGAGCTTCTTCACCTCGCGCGGATCCACGGTTCGCGGCGCCGGACCGTAGACCCGGTCGACCAGATCGCGGACCTGCCCGAAGCTCGCCGGCATCGACTCGGTGACGGTTCCGCCCGCGCGCGCCACCGCCGCGCGCAGCTCGAATTCGAGCCGCCAGCGTTCGTCCGCCACATTCGATACGCACCATAGCTCGAGGGAGCCGAGTTCAGTCAGGGTCGAACGCAGGTGAACGGGGATCGTGCCGCTCCTGCCGTGGGCGGTCCGAAGCAGAGTGTGCAGCGGCGGGAGCGGATGGAAGGTGTCGTCGATCGCGACGATCGCGCCGGGAGCGTCAACCCGATCCGCCGTCGTGGAGAAGAGTGGAAACTGGACAGGCCGGCCCACGGTCAGTCGCCAGGGCGATTTCAAAGTTGCCCGTCCGGGGTGATCGTTCCCTGGTGTCCGGATTGGCAGTCGTTACCTAGCGTGACGGTGAAACGAAGATGACCTTCTGTCTGTGATCATGGGAGTTCTCACGCTTCCACATCACCTACAAGAAGGTCATCGGTGCCAGTTTCTCATGCTCGGGCTGATGTCGGATCACTGCTGGGGATGCTGGCGGGCATCGCCGATCCGCGTGACCCGCGTGGGGTCCGGCATCTGCTGGGGGCCGTGCTGGGGGTCGCCGTGGTGGCGACACTGGCAGGTGCCGCCAACTATCGGGAGCTGGGCTCGACGGCAGCTGACCTGCCGCAGTTCCTGCTCGGTCTGCTGAAGGCACGTCGGCACCCGGCTTCCGGCCGCTACATCGCGCCCAGTGCCGCCACCCTGCGACGCGTGCTGATCAAGGTGAACGCCGACGAACTCGATACGGCCGTGGGTGCCTGGCTGCGTGCGCACGCGGCCTGCGACGAGCAGGGGTGGGTGATCGCGCTGGACGGCAAGGACCTGCACGGCAGCTGGCACGCCGGCGGCCGACTGGTGCTGTTCTCGGCGATGAGTCACCGCACCGCCGACCAGAACGCCATCGTGCTCGGGCAGATCACCGTGCCCGACGGCACCACCGAAACCACCCAGGTCCGCACCCTGCTGGAGACCATGGACACCGACATCACCGGAGCGCTGGTCACCGCCGACGCGGCGCACACCTGCGCCGACACCGCCCGCTACCTAGTCGAGGAACGCGGCGCCGACTACCTGCTGACCATCAAAGGCAACCGCTCATCACTGCACGCCGCCGCAGTTGCCGCAGGCCGCGAGCTGATCGGCCGCACCCCCGACGACATCGTCGAAGAACGCGGTCACGGACGGATCAACCGGTGGACCACCTGGACCACCGACATCCCCACCGACATCCCCACCGACATCCGCACCGACATCCGCACCGGCACCATCGGGCTGCCTCACGCCACTCGCCTGGCCATCATCCGGCGTGACGTCGCCGACCTGGCCGGGCAACCGCTGAGCAAAGAGGTCGCGATCGTGGTCACCAGCCGCGCCAGGCTATCGGCGGCAGAGATCTCCGCGCACACCCGACGGCATTGGGGCATCGAAAATCTTGAACACCGAGCACGTGACACCGTCTGGCACGAAGACGACCATCAGGCCTACCTCGGCAACGGCCCCCGCCTCATGGCAACCCTCCGCAACCTCGCCCTCGGCCTGTTCAGCATCCGCGGGATCACCAAGATCAAGCAGACCGTCCAGGCCATCGGCCGCAACCCTCTCCGCGCCCTCCCGCTGATCACACACCGTCACACCGAACCATCAATGATCAGACTTTGAAATCGCCCTGCCCGGACGGTGAGACTGGGGCGATGGTCGTTTGCTGTCAGGTTCGCCCTGGTGATCAAATACCAGTCTGGCGGCCTGACCGTCGATCCGTCTGGTGGTACGGGGGTGCGCGTGTCGAGGTCGGAAATGCTCTGCGGTGTTCTTGCCGGGGCCGGGTTCGAGGTGGGGCGGCCTCCTGAGTCGGGGGAGGCCGTCCCGGTCGCGC
>JAICRS010000194.1 GCA_025966335.1 Nocardioidaceae bacterium | reverse complement strand
AGCGGCACCCGGCGGGTGACCAGCCGGTTCAACCAGTCCAGGTCCGCGGCTGCGAGGGACTCGGCCGCCTGCGCGTAGTGGCGCAGGTTCGCGTTCACCGACCCGACCACCGCGTCGTTCTCCAGGACGATGTCGCGGTTCACCAGCCCGGCGTCGACCGGGATCTTCCGGCCGCCGGAGGAGACCCCGGTCAGGCAGACGATGCCGTACGACGCCGTCCCCGCCATCGCGCCGAAGACGAGCTGTCCCACGCCGGTCGCCTCGATGACCACATCGGGCTGCAGCTTGTCGGTGAGGACCTCGAGCCCCTCGTGGTGGTAGGTGGCGCCGATGTCGGCGACCAGGCCGGGCTTGGGTCCCTCGGTGACCAGATCCAGCACGTGCACGTCGAGACCGCGCTGCCGGCCGAGCAGGGCGGCGAGCAGCCCGATCGGCCCGGCGCCGGTGACCAGCACCGTCTGCGGATCGAACCACGCACGTGCGCCGATCCGCTCCACCTGCTCCCAGGCCTTGGCCACCACGGTGGTCGGCTCCATCAGCATGCCGACGTCCTCGAGGCGAGCGTCGAGCTTGACCGCGTAGTCGGCGTCGCAGGTCCACTGCTCGCTGGCGAAACCGTCGAGCTCCTTGATCCCGTGCTCGGTGTAGCCCCCGTTGCGGCACATGTCGAACTCGCCGTGCGCGCAGGCCCCGCACGGCTCCGGGTCCGGCCGCCGGACCACGCCGACCACCAGGTCTCCCGGGTCGAAGCCGCTGCCGGCGGGCGCCTCGCGGACCCGGCCCAGCGACTCGTGACCGAGCACCAGCCGCTCCCTGCCGGGCGGTGCCCACCCGTAGTCACCGTGGGCGATCTCCTTGTCCGTGCCGCACACCCCGACCGCGAGGCCGTCGACGAGCAGCTCGCCGGCGCCCGGGACCGGGTCGGGCAGCTCCGAGACCTCGAGCGTGTTCGCGGTCAGGGGCAGTGTGGTCAGCGCACGCATGCGTCCAGTGTGCCCACTGGGCCCGGCGCTACGCGTTGACCGGCTCCATCGGGTCGTCGGTCAGCCCGTCCTCCCGGACCGGGTCCTTCCACGGCACCAGGACGTCGCGGACGACGACCGCCATCAGGTAGAGCTGGCACAGCACCCGGACCAGGATCGCGAGCCAGTAGAACCGGTCCGGCTCCCCGCTCGCCCCCGCCGCGGTGAACTCACCGAGGTAGAACCAGACCGCGCCGAAGTAGAAGACCTCGCCGGCCTGCCAGATCAAGATGTCGCGCCATCGGGGCCGGGCGAGCACCGCGAGCGGCAGCAGCCACAGCACGTACTGCGGTGAGTAGACCTTGTTCACCAGCAGGAAGCCGGCGACGACCAGGAACGCGAGTGACGCGATCCGCGGGGTACGCCGGGCGAGCATCCCGAGCCCGAAGACCGCGACGCACACCCCGATGAAGAACAGCCAGGACACCTTGTTGATCAGCTCGGGGGTGACGGTGTGGCCCAGCTGCTGCCAGACCAGCCACAGTGAGCCGAGGTCGGCGCCCCGGTCGGAGTTGAACGTCCAGAACACCTTCCACTGGTCGAACCCGTAGAGCAGCACCGGTGCGTTCGTGGCCAGCCAGGTGAGGGCAGCCGCTCCGGTAGCCAGCCCGAACGCCCGGATCCGCCGGTTGCGCAGGCACACGATGAGCAGGGCTCCGAGCAGGAACAGCGGATAGAGCTTGGTCGCCGTGCCGACCCCGATGAAGATGCCGGTGAGCACCGGCCGGTCCCGGGCCCAGGCCCACATCGCGCCGGCGACGAGGGCCACCGCGATCAGGTCCCAGTTGATCAACCCGGCCAGGACCAGCGCGGGTGACGCCGCGAACAGCATCGCGTCCCAGGGCCGACCGCGGTGCGCCCCGGCCATGAAGTACGCCGCCAGCAAGGCGAACCCTGCCAGCAGGACGGCGGTGACGATGAAGTAGAGCCCGCTCTCCTCGGCGACACCCGGGGCAGCGAACACCTGGTCCCGGGGCAGCGCGCGGCGCTCCTCGACATCCGGCCAACCGCTCAGTGCATGGGTCAGCAGGGTGGCGCCGTACGCGAAGTAGCCGATCGTGACGGGGTATTCCATCACCTGCCACCGGCCGTCGACGTCGCTGAACGGCACCGACCGCTCCGCGAAGCCGCGGCCGGTGTAGAGGTACGGCACGTCGGAGTAGCACATCTTCGCGTAGCGCTCGGTGCCGCCGGACCAGTTCGCGGTCACGCACGGCGTCTTCTGCACCATCCCGAGCAGGAACGCCAGGCAGGCCACCGCCAGCACCACCCGCACCGGCGTCCACCAGGGGTGAGGCCGCGCGTGGTCGCCGACCGGGCCGCCGATGCCCTCGCTCGCGGCGGTGGCCAGCGGGTCGTCGAGCGAGGGGCGAGCCATGCGGCTCATTGTTGCCTAGTCACGCGGGGGTGGAGGCGTTCTTCCGTTGCGCGTGCCGGTGTCACCCTCGCCGTCGCCGCCGTCGTCCGGCGGCGGTGGTTCGGAAGTCGGGGTCGGCTCGGCCTCGCCCTCGCAGACGACCTCGAGCAGCGAGCAGTCCGGCTCCTCCTCGGGAGTCGGAGTCGGTGTGGGCGTCGGGCTCGGCGTCGGGGTCGGCGTCGGTGACGGCGACTGGGTGGTCGGCTCCTCGGTCGGCTCCGGGGTGAACTCGGGCTCGGGGGTGAACTCCGGCTCCGGCGTGAACGTCGGCTCCGGCTCGTGACCGCTCGTCGGCGCCTCCCCGTCGACGAACACCGGCTCCGGGAACTCGAGCACCTCGGTGCCCTCCAACGCCTTCTGCATCATCGTGGTCCAGGTCCGCGCCGGGTAGGAGCCGCCGAAGAACTCCGGCATGTAGCCGTCGAGCTTGTCGTTCCCGTCGCCGCGCACGTACATCACCGCCGTCGCCAGCTGCGGGGTGTATCCGACGAACCACGACGAGGAGACGTCCCCGTTGCCGTTGGTCGCGGTGCCGGTCTTGGCGGCCGCCGGCCGGCCCAGCTCGAGGGCCGCGGTGCCCGAGCCGCTCTGCACCACCTGCTGCAGCGCGTAGGTGGTGTCCGCGGCGATGTCCGCGCTGATCGCTCGCTCGGCCTTGTTCTTGTGCTTGTAGAGCACGTCGCCGTCCGCAGCCTTCACCGACTCGAGGACGAACCAGTCGTTGGCCCGGCCGCCGTTCGCGATGGACGCATAGCTGTTGGCCATGTCGATCGGGCTGACCGTCGCGGACCCGAGCGCCACGGTCGGCTCCGGCTTGAGCCCCGGCGCGCCCTTCGGGATGCCGAGGTCGACGGCGGTGTCGATGATCTTCTGCGGGCCGTTGTCCATGCTGACGGTCATGTCGACGAACGCGGTGTTGACCGAGTTCTCGGTGGCGGTGAGCATGCTGATCGCGCTGCCGTAGTCGGTGTTGCCCTGGTTCTCCACGTCGGTGCCGTCGGGGAAGACGTACGGCGAGTTCCCGTCGAACGTGTCCGTGAGGCTGAACCCGTCCTTGATCGCCGCCGCCACCGCGAACGCCTTGAACGTCGATCCGGGCATCCCGCCGGCGACCGCCCAGTTGATCTGGCTCTTCAGGTAGTCCTGGCCCGCGTAGATCCCGCGCAGCGCCCCGGTACCGGGATGGATCGACGCCACCGCGGTGTGCAGCTGCTTGAGCCCGCCGGGCCGCTCCTCGCGCACCGCCTGCTCCGCCGCCCGCATCGCGTTCTTGGTGAAGGTGGTGGTCACCCGGAGCCCACCACCCTCGATCTGGGCGTCGCTGAAGCCTTGCTCACGCAGCTCCTGCTTGACCATCATCAACATGTGGCCGCGCTGACCGCCGTACTGGTCCTGGCTGCGGATCTCGGGGAACTTCGGCAGCTTCTGCGCCGCCTTCTCGGCCACCTCCTCGGGCAACGTCTCCATCTCTGCCATGCCGTTGAGCACGTACTGGTAGCGGCCGATCAGCGCCTGCCGGGCGTCCTTGCCCTGGGCCGGGTCGAGGTTGCCCGGGGAGTTCAGCACGGACGCGAGGACCGCGCCCTCGCGGACGGTGAGGTCCTTGGCGTCCTTGTCGAAGAACGCCTGGGCGGCGGCCTGGATGCCGTAGGCGCCGCGTCCGAAGTAGATCGTGTTCAGGTAGCCCTCGAGGATCTCGTTCTTCGGCACCTGGTTCTGGATCTTCAGGGAGAGGAACGCCTCCTTCGCCTTCCGGGTCAGGGTCCGCTCCTGGGACAGGTAGAGCACCTTGACGTACTGCTGGGTGATCGTCGACGCGCCCTGGGTGGTGTCGCTGGTGGCGTTGCTGAACGCGGCCCGGATGATGCCCTTCGGGTCGATCCCCTGGTTGGTGTAGAAGGTCCGGTCCTCGGCCGCGATCACCGCGTCCTTGACGTGGTCCGGCACGTCGGCGAGCGGGATGCTGACCCGGTTCTGGGTGGCGAACCGGCCGAGCTCGCTCTTGCCGTCGGCGTAGTAGACGAACGTGGTCTGCGTCTGGAAGTCCTTGTTCGGGTCCGGGATGTCGGTGGACATGTAGCCGTAGGCGAACGCGGCGGCACCCATGATGAAGAGCACCAGGCCGCCGAGGAGGGACCACTTCAGGATCCGCCGGCCCAGGCCCTGCCTTGGCTCCGGCTTGCTCTTGCCACCGTTCGTCCTGCGCGCGCCCGTGCCTTTGGGCGCGCTCGTGGCCTTGCGTTTTGCACTCAAGAGTTCTCTCCGGAAGCGGGGAAGCGGAACAACTGCTCTAAGAAGAGTACGGGCGCGGCCCCAGAACATGACATATCCGCGCCTCCGGGGCAGCGCGGAGTGTGACCGGTGCAGCTCGAAACAACCCGTCGCCGCGCCGGGGATGTCCGAGCGTCGATATATCGCTACGATAGGTGTCCCCGATAGAACAAAAACATCGTAGAGAGCAGCAGGTGAGTCGTGGCCCGTCGTGGCGAGACCCTCGAGCTGGCAGTCCTCGGACTGCTGCACGAGTCGCCCATGCACGGCTACGAGCTGCGCAAGCAGCTGAACGCGGTGCTGGGCTGGGGCCGGGTGCTCTCCTACGGCTCGCTCTACCCGGCGCTGAAGAAGATGCTCCGAGCGGGCTGGATCGCCGAGCACGTGGAGGGTACGCCGGCCGGGGTCGGCGTCTCGCGGCGGCAGCGGATCGTCTACGAGCTGACCGACGCCGGCGACGCGCGGTTCACGGACCTGATGTCGGAGGCGGGACCCTCCTCGTGGGAGGACGACAACTTCGACGTCCGGTTCGCGTTCTTCAGCCGCACGGACATGGAGATCCGGCTTCGGATCCTCGAGGGCCGTCGGACCCGTCTGGAGGAGCGTCTCGAGCGCGTCCAGGCACAGCTGGCCCGCACCCAGCAACAGATGGACCGCTACGCGATGGAGCTCCAGAGGCACGGTGTGGAGTCCGTCGAGCGGGAGGTCCGGTGGCTCTCGGAGCTGATCAACGCCGAGCGCACCGAGAACACGGAGGCTCCGGCCCCGTGGGCCCCCGAGAAGCGCAAGCCCTTGAACAGCAAACCAACGGATTAAGAAAAAGGAGAGCCCGATGGGTTCGGTACGTGTAGCAATCGTGGGAGTCGGCAACTGCGCGACCTCCCTCATCCAAGGCGTGGAGTACTACAAGGACGCCGACCCCGCAGGCTCGGTCCCCGGTCTGATGCACGTGAAGTTCGGGGAGTACCACGTCTCCGACGTGGAGTTCGTCGCCGCGT
>JAICRS010000091.1 GCA_025966335.1 Nocardioidaceae bacterium | reverse complement strand
GGTCGACGTGGTCGACGCCAACGGCCATGTCTACCAGTCGGTCAGCTACTCGGTCGAATAACGGCCGCTCGCAGGGCCGACCGACCAACGACGGAGTTGCCGATCTTCAGCGCCCTGCGGATCATTCCTCCTCGTCGCCCTCGCCCTCTTCGTCCTCGGGCTCCTCGGACTCGGCGTCGTCGGCCTGTTGCTGCTCTTCCTCGACCACTTCCTCGTGGTCCCGGACGACCTCGCCCCCCTCGATCTCGCCGCGCCAGCCCTCGAGCTCGTCGGAGTCGATCATTGCGTGCGCCATGACGTGTCGCCGGAAGTGCTTCAGCTCGAGCCTGGCCCGGCGGCCCTGTGCGCGCCAGAGGTTGCCGGTGCGCTCGAACAACCCCTGCGGGAAGTACTCAAGAACCACAAGCACCCGCGTCAGGTTCGGAGCCAGCTCATGGAAGGTCACCGCACCGTCGACGTGGCCCTTCTCCCCCTTGGAACGCCAGACGATGCGGTCGTTCGGGATCTGCTCGAGGATCTGCGCCTCCCACGTCCGGTGGGACCAGAGGACCTGCGCCTTGAAGCTGACCTTGGTGTCCTCCTCCTGCTCGACGCTGTTGACCTTCTTCATGAAGGTCGGGAAGTCCTGGAACTGCGTCCACTGGTTGTAGACGACGTCGATGGGCGCACCGATATCGATCTCTTCGACGATGTTGGTGGACTTCGTCGGCTTGCCCCCGCCACCGCCGCCGCCGCTGCCTCCGCCCCCGGGAAGCGCATCCTTCACCTTGTCCTTGACCCCGGTGAACCCGCCCTTCAGCGCACCCTTGACCGGTGACTCACCCTTTGCGACTGCCTTGCCGCCTTCCTTCGCGGCCTTGCCTACCGGCCCAGCACCGCTGGCGATCCCGCTCAACGATTCGGTCGCGCCTCCGATCTTCTGGGTGACCGCGTCCATCCCCTTCTCGCCGAGCGCCTTGAACAGGTCCTGCACATCCTCTTTGAGCTCCCCGAGAGGGAGCTCGTCGAGCACCGACTTCATGCCGCCGCTCTTCTTGTCGCTAGCTTCGTCAGCCATTTAGCTCACCTCCCCGACCGCGAGCCGCTCGAGCGGCTCGAGCTGCTGGACTTTTTCGACGAGCTCTTCTTGGCCGCACCGCTGCCAGAGCTCGACGACTTCTTCGCAGGTGCCTTCTTGGCCGCACTCGTCTTGGCGGGCGCCTTCTTCGCAGGTGCCTTCTTCGCAGGTGCCTTCTTCGCGGGCGCCTTCTTGGCGGTGCTCTTCTTCGCGGCGCTGCTGGAGCTGCTCTTGGTGGGCCGCCCGCTTGCGCTGGTCTTCTTCGCCGAGCCGCTGGATGAGCCTTGCCCTGACGACTTCTTGGCGGGGGACTTCTTGCCCGCCGCCTTCTTCGTCCCACCGGCGGACGAGCTCGACGCCTTGCGCGCCGACTTCGCCGCTGGGCGCCTGCGCTTGCGCTCTGGTTCGGGCTCCGGTTCGGGCTCGGGCTCGGGTTCGTCCTCGGGCTCCTCGTCCTCGTCCTCGGGCTCCTCCGGCTCCTCCTCGCCTTCTTCTGGCTCTTCCTCTTCCTCGTCGTAGTCGTCCTCGGAGTCCTCCTCCGCCTCGTCGGCGGCCTCCTCGAGCTCGTCGGCGAGGCCGCGCAAAGCGTCGGTGCGGCTTCGGAGCGAGGAACTCACCAGGTCGAGCCGGTCGTTCACGGTTGCCAGGGCGGCGGCCTTCGCGGCCTCGAGGAGTTTCCCGCTGATCTGGTCCTGCAGCTTCGCGAGTTCGGGGTTGCTCCCGACGAGCTCCTGCCCCTGGCTCATGAGTCCCCGTGGACTTGTGGCGATGCGCTTCCCCGCGAGCATGCTGCCCACGGTGATCGCGAGTTTGAGGTGCTTGGTCCGGCCAAGCACGTATGCGGCGGCGGCAGCAGCAGCCACCTTGGCTTCAACGCTCATAGCTCCCTCTTATCGTCGTGGGCTGTTGCCCAGCTCGACGGTTTCCCTGGGAGTGGAGGTTCCCCGGCCGTCGACCGGCCAAACCTTGCGTGGTTCCGCACGGATCAGGAAGGCACGGGAAAGGGAGTCTTACGACGGTTGCATGGGTGGTTGAGGGTCGGTCGTCCGCTCGGGCGACGCGCTCGTCAGACGACGAGCCACACACCCACGTAGTGGGTGAGGAACGCGGCGATGGTGAGACCGTGGAAGACCTCGTGGAACCCGAACCACTGCGGTGCCGGATCGGGCCGTTTCGCGCCGTACACCAGACCACCGAGGGTGTAGAGCAGCCCGCCGGTCACCATCAGCGTGAGCACGGCCGCGTTGGTGCCCGCAGCGAAGTCGCCGGCCCAGAACACCGCTGCCCAGCCGAGGCCGATGTAGATCGGCACGTAGAGCCAGCGAGGGGCGCTGACCCACAGCACCCGGAACGCGACACCGAGCAACGCACCCGTCCACACCAGCAGGAGAAGGCTGCGAGCGGCGTCGGGTGGCAGGACCAGCACGGCGTACGGCGTGTAGGAGCCTGCGATCAGCAGGAAGATGTTCGCGTGGTCGAAACGCTTGAGCAGCACCCGTGCGCGGTCCGACCAGGCCCGGGTGTGGTAGGTCGCGCTCACCGTGAACAGCAGCACCGCGCTGAGGCAGAACACTCCGGATGCGACCTTCCCCGCCGGTGTGGAAGCGACGAGGACGAGCACCAGTCCGGCCACCGCGGCCGCGGGAGCCATCACCGCGTGCAGCCAGCCGCGCAGGTGAGGCTTGACCTCCTCCGCGACGTGCGCCATGCCAGCGCGCACGTCGGAGCCGCCGCGCTCGGCAGTCACGCGCGAGGAGCCCATCAGGCGGCGGAGGATTCCGGTGCATCCGGCTCGCGACGCACCAGCCGGGTCAGCGTCGCGGGGCCGGTCCTGCGGACCCTGCCGACCTTGGACACGGACTTCGTCACGAAGTCGTTGGGCAGCGAGAGCCGGAAGACCTTCTTCCACGCGGAGGCGACCTGCTTCGGCAGCGGCCCGGTGGTGTAGCTCAGCCCGTAGCGCTCGAACAGCTCCTGGACCTTCGGCGCGATCTCCTGGTAGCGGTTGCTCGGCAGGTCAGGGAACAGGTGGTGCTCGACCTGGAAGGACAGGTTGCCGGTCATCAGGTGCAGGAACGGGCTGCCGCTGATGTTCGCCGACCCCAACATCTGACGCAGGTACCACTCGCCTCGGGTCTCCCCCTCGATAGAGGTCTTCTCGAAGGTCTCCACGCCCTCGGGGAAGTGCCCGCACATGATCACCGAGTGGGTCCACAGGTTGCGGGCCAGGTTGGCGGTCGCGTTCGCGCTGAGCGTGGTCAGCGCGGACGGTCCGGACAGCAGCGGGTGCAGGACGTAGTCCCTCGTCGCGTGCTTGCGGATCTTGGTGAGCACGCTCTTGGCCTGCCGACGGAACTCCGGGTCGTCCCTGCGACCGGCTCGCAGGTTCTTCCCGAGCTCCAGGTCGTAGGCGGCGATGCCGTACTGGAAGAAGCACGCGTTGAGGAAGTTCCACACCGGCTGGGCGAGGTAGAAGGGGTGCCAACGCTGGTCCTCGTCGACGCGCATGATGCCGTAGCCGAGGTCGTTGTCGCGCCCGACCACGTTCGTGTAGGTGTGGTGCAGCTCGTTGTGCGAGTGCTTCCACAGGTCCGAGGGCGAGGCGTTGTCCCACTCCCATGTGGTGGAGTGGATCTTCGGGTCGCGCATCCAGTCCCACTGTCCGTGCATCACGTTGTGCCCGATCTCCATGTTCTCCAGGATCTTGGAGAACGCGAGGCCGGTGGTGCCGACCAGCCAGGCCGGCGGGAACAGCGAGAGCAGGAGTACGCCGCGGCTGGCGAGCTCGAGCTTGCGCTGCGCGTCGATCACCTTGCGGATGTACGCCGCGTCGGCCTCGCCACGGCTCGCGATCACCTGCTCGCGGATGACGTCGAGCTCCTGGCCGAGGTTCTCGATGTCCTCGTCGGTCAGGTGCGCGACGGGGTTGTCGGTCTTCTTCTGGATGACGGTCATGTGGGTGTCCTCCGGTTACAGGTTGATGTCGCAGGCGCCGGCAGCTGCCGAGACGCAGGTCTGGATGGGAACGCCGCCGGTGCCCGATTCGTGGGGGGCGGCGGTGGTGATCTCCCCGTTGCGCAGGTCGCGGACCGCGCCCTCGACCAGCGGCACTACGCAGCCGAAGCAGATGCCCATCCGGCAGCCCGACGGCATCAGCACGCCTTCGGCCTCGCCGGCATCGAGCAACGGGGTCGCGCCGTCCGCCTCGAGGGTGACGCCGGAGGCGGTGAAGCGGACGGTGCCGCCCTCACCGGTGACCACGACGCTCGGCCGGAACCGTTCGGTGTGCAACCGGTCGCCGATGCCCTGGCTGGTCCAGCGCTCCTCGACCGCGTCGAGCAGTCCGGTCGGGCCGCAGGCCCAGGTCTGCCGCTGCGCGTAGTCGGGGACGAGCCGCGCGAGGTCGGCGGGATCCAGCATCCCGTCGGTGTCGGTGTGCCGCTCCACCAGCCGGATCCGCCCGCGAGCCGCCAGCATGCGCAGCTCGCCACCGAAGATCACGTCGGCCGGGGTCGGTGCGGAGTGCACCAGCACCACGTCGAGGGTGTCGAGACGGGCTCGTTCCTCCCCGCCCGTGACCGTCGCGAGGTTGCGGAGCATGCCCATCACCGGGGTGATCCCGCTTCCGGCGGTCAGGAACAGGACCTTCGCCGGAGCCTCCGGGGGCAGCACGAAATCGCCTGCCGCCTGGTCGAGGTGGATCACCGTTCCGGGCCGCGCCCGCCGTACGAGATGGTTGCTCACCTTGCCGTCCGGGATCGCCTTGACGCTGATCGTGATGCAGCCGTCCGAGCGGTCGCCGGCCGAGGTGAGCGAGTAGGCGCGCCATTGGCGGACCCCGTCGACGTCGACGCCGATCCGGACATACTGGCCAGGCGTGTGCCCGTTCCAGCCGGCACCGGGGCGGATCACCACGGTGACCGCGTCGCGGGTCTCGGGATGGATCGCGACGATCCGGCCGCGCAGGTCGGCGCCGGCCCGCAGCGGGCTGACGATGTCGAGGTAGTCCGCGGGCACGAGTGGCGTGGTGACCATCTCCGCGAGCCTGAGGACCCGGTGGCGCAGCGAGGTCGTCGCGGGGTTCTGGACAGTGGTGCTCATGCTCCCAGCATGACCCGCTCAAAGGGATAAAGTCCTGTCCGTACGACGTGAATCCAGCACGCTTCTTTGTTCGAAGGGAACAACACAATGGCAGACACACCGGCTCGGCCGGGGTCGGGCGCGGCGGGCCTCGAGCTGGACCCCCGGATCGTGGAGACGCTGCGCGCACGGCTGCCGCAGGTCGCCGAGCAGACCGTGGCCGCGGTCACCGTCGAAGTTCCGGGCTATGCGGGCGCGCTCACCGGAGAGATGGGCGAGAACATCGAGAACGCGGTCCAGATGGCGCTCGGCGGGTTCCTGCGACTGGCCGAGCACGCGAGGGGCTCAGACCCCAGCACCCCGCTCGAGCCGGCCCTGGGCGCCGCCTACGCCCTGGGCCGCGGAGAGGCCCGGAGCGGGCGGAGCATGGATGCGTTGCTGGCGGCATACCGGGTCGGTGCGCGAGTCTCCTGGCGCGAGCTGTCCTCGACAGCCGTCGACACGGGCGTCTCCCCCACCACGCTCGCGAACTTCGCCGAGCTGGTGTTCGCCTACATCGACGAGCTGTCTGCGGCGAGCGTGGCCGGCCATGCCGACGAGCTCGCAACCACGGGCCGGGTCCGTGAGCGCTACCTGGAGCGACTGCTGCGCGCACTGTTGTCCGGCGAGGTCGAGGCCACTCTCCTCGCGTCCGCGGAACGGGCGGACTGGACGCCCCCGCGCACGCTGACTCCGGTCCTGCTGCCCACGCCGCAGCTGCGCGCGGTCGTCTCGCTGCTCGACCCACGGGCCCTGCAGTCGACCGAGGACCTGCCCGGCCTCGAGTCGTCGGAGGAGACGGCCGTGCTGCTGGTCCCGGACGTGCACGGCGCGGGCCGCCGGCAGCTGACGCGCGTGCTCCACGGTCGCCCCGCGGTGATGGGTCCGGCACGGCCGTGGACACAGGTGGCGTCGTCGTACCGGCGGGTGGTGCGGGCCTTCACGATGGAGCTGGGCCGAGACGCCGACGCCGGCCCGGTCGACACCGAGGAGCACCTGGCCGAGCTGCTGCTGGGCGCCGACCGGGAGGCGCTGGACGACCTGCGCGAGCGTGTCCTGGAGCCGCTATCCGCCCTGCGTCCGGCGACCGCTGAGCGCCTGGCCGAGACGCTCCGCTCCTGGCTCCTGCACCACGGCCGTCGCGACGACGTCGCCGCGGACCTCTTCGTGCACGCGCAGACGGTCCGCTACCGGATGGGGCAGCTGCGCGAGCTGTACGGCGAGCGGCTGAACGACCCGCAGACGGTGCTCGAGCTGACCCTCGCCCTCGCCGATCGTCAGCGACCCGAAAGGCTGGCAGACTGACAGGTCAGGAGGTGAGACCGGTGCGACTGCTTCGCGGGCTCCTGGGTGCGTTGCTGTGGATCCTGGCGTCGCTGCTGGGACTGGTCGCGGTCATCCTCTGCGTGACGGTGGTCCTGCTCCCCCTCGGCATCCCGCTGCTGATGCTGTCGCGGCGGATGTTCACGAAGGCCGTCCAGCTGCTGCTGCCGCGGTCGATGTCACACCCGGTCGAGGAGCTCGGCAAGTCGGCGCGGAAGAAGGGCCGCAAGACCAGGCGGAAGCTTCCCGCCGCGGACGACGTGGTCAAGAAGGGCCGCAAGGCAGCACGTCGGCAGAGCAAGCGGCTCCTGTAGCAGTCACCGGCGCCGCTGGCGCAGGCCCACGATGAGCACGGCGCCGACCAGAACGTGCAGCGACGCCAGACCAGCCGCTGCGGCGGCGTCGGTCGCGGCCGACGTCCCGAGCAGGGACGCGAGCAGGACGAGCACGGCGGTGACGGTCCAGATCGTGCGAGCGTTGGCGAGCCGACGCTCCAGCAGCGCGAGCAGCGCCCAGCCGGCCACTCCGGCAAGGAGGGCGGCAACCATGGCCGCGGCCGGGCCGACCGCCTGGACGGCGCCCTCGGCTCCGGTGCGGGCGGTCAGCTCGACCCCGGCCAGCGGGTCGAGCACGACCCAGCCCAGCAGGGCGGCGAGCATCGCGGCCAGCACGGTGATGGCCCGGCTGCGTCGCCGCGCGGCTCGCTCTGCTTGCGGGTCCAGGTGAGGAGTGGTGCGGGTCGTGGTCATGGCTACCTCCGGAGGGGCCGTCTGGTGTTCGGTTGACTGACCCGACAACCGTCGCCGCGAACGACCCGGCGCGGCATCGGCCGGGGGTCTACGGTCGACCGGGCCAAGGTCGCAACCGGATCGACCTTGGTCGGGTCGCCGCCTCGCGGCTCAGGCGAGCCGAGCGTCGTGGGCGAGCAGCGCCACCTGGGTGCGGTTGGTCGCACCGAGCTTGACCAGGATCTGGGTGACGTGTGCCTTGACGGTCGCGACGCTGAGGTACATCTCGTCGGCGATCTCGGCGTTCGTCCGGCCCTGCCCGATCGCACGGACCACCTCTCGCTCCCGCTCGCTCAGTCTCTTGAGCGTCTCCCGAGCGTCCTGGGCGGTCCGGGCGTGACCCACTGCGTGGTCGATCAGCCGCCGGGTCACGGACGGGGACAGGATGGACTCCCCGGCCGCAACGCGGAGGACCGCGTCGATGATCTGCTGCGGCGGGGTGTCCTTGAGCAGGAACCCGCTGGCGCCGCTGTGCAGGGCGGCGAGGATCTCCTCATCGGAGTCGAACGTGGTCAGCACGATGACCTCGGGCGCGCCGGGACGGGCGCGGACCCGAGCGGTCGCCCGCACGCCGTCCACCCGCGGCATCCGCAGGTCCATCAGCACGACGTCGACTCCGTGCCGATCCAGTGCGGCGGGTACTTCGTCACCGTCGGCGGCCTCCCCGGCCACGGCGATGCCCTGCGCACCGTCGAGCATCATCGTCAGCCCGGCCCGCACGAGGGGGTCGTCGTCGACGATCAGCACCCGCACCGACGTACTCACGGCTGCCACGGTAGCCAAGCTCGCACCCGGAACTCACCCGCCGTGCGCTCGTGCTCGAAGCGCCCGCCGACGATCCGCACCCGCTCGGCCAGGCCGACGAGACCGGTGGAGGATCCCGGGATCCCGGTCGAGGCCGTCGGCCCGGGCAGCGGGTTGGTCACCTCGACCACCAGCCCCTCCTGCCCGACACCGCTGAGCCGGACCAGGACCGGGCAGCCGGCAGCGTGCTTGCGCGCGTTGGTCAGCGCCTCCTGGACGATCCGGTACGCCGTTCGCGCGGTCGTGTCCGCGACCGGACGCTCGACGTCGTCGACGAGGTCGACCGGGGACCCGGCATCGCGGGCCTGCGCCACCAGCTCGGCAAGGTCGTCGAGGTCGGGTTGCGGCCGGGCGGTGAACCCGACGGAGCCCGGCGCCTCGTAGCGCAGCACCTCGACGACCTCCCGCACCTCGTCGAGGGCCTGGTGCACGCCGTTCCGGACCACGCCGGCGGCACGGGAAAGCTGCTCCGGCGGGGCGTCGGGACGGAACTCCAGCGCACCCGCGTAGGTGGCGAGCAGGGAGAGCCGGTGGGCGAGCACGTCGTGCATCTCCCGCGCGATCCGGGTGCGCTCCTCGGCGCGAGCCTCACGCACCATCCGGTCCCGGTCCGCCTCTGCGCGCGCGGCCCGTTCGCGCAGCGAGCTGAGCAGCTGCTGTCTGGCCTGCGCGTGCGCCCCCCAGCCGAGCAGTGCGGCATGGGCGACGACGACGAGCACCACCCACCAGCCCAGCGCCAGGTCGGGCATCGAACGCCACAACGCGCGAAGGGTGTGCATGACAACCCCCGCTCCAGCGATCCAGATCGCCGTCCGGAGCGGGTTCGTCCGAGCGACGTACAGCGTGCCCAGGGTGGCCGCCGGTGTGGCCACGGGTGAGACGGCCGCCAGAGCAGCGAGCACCAGGGCAGTCGGCACCGGCCGCCGGAACAGCACCGGGAGGAGCGCAACCCCGACCAACCCGGCCGGCACGTCGACGACGACAAGCATCGCGGACGCTGCCGGCTCGGCTTGCAGCTCCGCGACCAGCGTGGCCACCTCGAGGACGAGCAGCACGGCCATCAGGTAACCGACGGTCACCGGCGCGGGTGGGCGGAGCTCCGGGCAGGCCGGACCGGGCGATTGAATCTCCGTCGTGGCGTTCGTCATCTCCCCGAGCGTAGGAGCGGTCGTCATACTTCGGTACCGACCAAAGTCGAGACCCCTCGGAGGCAATCAGCATGGCGAGTTGGCAGACGCGGGCGGTGTGCCTCTATCTGCGGGCTACGCGCAAGGCCAGGTACAGCACGACCGAGCGTGGGCTCCAGGCGTTGGCGAACGGCATTCCTCCGGCCGCTCCGCCCCGCACGCTCGAAGGTCGGCTGTTCACCGAGCAGGTGGCGGGCTTCGAGATCAGCAAGGTCCGGCCGTCGGCGAACCGATCCACCATGGCCGGCGTACTCGTCTATCTGCACGGCGGGGCATTCGTCAACGGCATCGCCAAGCAGCACTGGGATCTGGTCTCCTTCCTGGCCGACGCCACCGGTCATGAGGTGTGGGTCCCGCAGTACGGCCTCGCGCCTGCCCATGGAGCCGATGACGCGCGGGCGTTCCTCGAAGCGGTTCACGACCGGCTCCGCGACGACCGCGCGGTGCATGTTCTCGGTGACTCTGCCGGCGGGAACCTCGCGCTCCTGCTCGCGCAGGCCCACACCGGCGACCGAAGCATCGTGGGGTTGATCGCTCCCTGGCTGGATCTCTCGATCAGCAACCCACAGATCGACGCCGTGGAACCTCACGATCCCTGGCTCTCCCGTGCCGGTCTGCGGCCCATCGCCGTGCAGTGGGCCGGTGAGCACGGCCTCCAGGACCCGGCGGTGAGCCCGCTCTTCGGTGACCTGACGAAGCTGCCGCCGACCGAGATCTTCGTCGGCACCCGAGACATCTGCCTGCCGGACAGCCGCCTCCTGCGCGACAGAGCCAAGTCCTCGGGGTCCGTCACCCTGCACGAGGACGTGGGGTCGCCGCACGTCTACCCGCTGCTGCCGACCCCGGAGGGCCGCGGCGCCCGGGACGCCATCGTCCGGCATGTCGAGCGGACGTTCGCCCGCAGCTGAGGCGTTGCCCGGTCGGCGTGGCGCGGATCACGCCTCGATAGGAAATGTCTCCGGTGGACACGCTTGTTCCTTCAAGTGACCTCTCCCGCTGAAAGGCCTCTCTGACATGCTCGCTGCAGTGCGCAGAACCCCGTTCTGGGTCCAGATCGTCGCCGGCCTCGTGCTCGGTGTCACCCTCGGGCTGATTGCCCGGACGTATGACGTCGCCTGGCTGGGCACCGGCCTCGAGACGCTCGGCGGCGTGTTCGTCGGACTGCTCAAGGCAGCTGTTCCACCGCTGGTGTTCACCGCCATCGTGGTCAGCATCGCGAACCTGCGACAGGTCGCCAACGCCGCACGGCTGGCGACGCAGACCCTCGTCTGGTTCATGATCACCTCGTTGATCGCCGTGACGATCGGCATCGGCCTCGGCCTGCTGACCAACCCCGGCCTCTCCGCCGAGGTCAGCACGGAGGGGGCGGCGTACGACGGCGGCACCGGCTCGTGGCTCGACTTCCTCACCGGACTCGTTCCGCAGAACTTCCTCGGACTCTCCGCAGAGGACGGGGCCCTGTCCTTCAACGTGCTGCAGATCGTCGTGGTGGCGCTCGCCATCGGCGCCGCTGCTTTGAAGGCAGGCGAGAAGGCCGAGCCGTTCGTGGGGTTCATGCGGTCCGCCCTGGCGGTGATCCAGCAGGTGCTGTGGTGGATCATCCTGCTCGCGCCGATCGGCACCCTCGGCCTGATCGGCCGCGCGGTCGCCACCTACGGCTGGGAGCTCGTCGCGCCGCTGGCCACCTTCACCTTCGATGTCTACCTCGGCTGCGCCATCGTGCTCTTCGTGGTCTACCCGCTGATCGCTCGCTTCCACGGCCTGTCCCCGGCGAAGTACTTCTCCGGTGCGTGGCCGGCGATCCAGCTGGCGTTCGTCTCGCGGTCCTCGGTGGGC
>JAICRS010000198.1 GCA_025966335.1 Nocardioidaceae bacterium | reverse complement strand
GACCTGGTGCTCGACTCCGGCGACCGCAGCGGGAGGCTCTCCCCCGGCGCGTCGGCGCGGATGGACATCGGGGTCGTCGGCCGCGCCATCGAGGGCTGGTGCTCGGTGGTGGGACACCGCCAGATGGGGATGGTGCTCGACGTCGTCGTCACCGGGCAGACGGCCGCCCCGGCGTCGTCCCATGCGGCTGCCGGACACGGCGCCCACGCCGACGGACCGGCCGCCGGTCCCGACGCGGCCGACGAGCTCGACTTCATGGCGTCACCCGGCCCGGGTTTCCTCCCCCACGACGCGGAGCTCCCCCCGCTGCAGGACGAGCGGGTGCACCGCCGTACGTTCACCGTCCAGGAGGTCGACCGGGAGGTCGCGCCAGGAGTGACCCAGCGGCTGTGGACCTTCAACGGCACCGCACCCGGCCCGACACTGCACGGACGGGTCGGCGACGTCTTCGAGATCACCCTGGTCAACGACGGCACGATCGGCCACTCCGTCGACTTCCACGCGGGGGCGCTCGCGCCGGACGAGCCGATGCGGACGATCGGACCGGGCGAGTCGCTGGTCTACCGGTTCACCGCGACCCGCGCGGGGGTGTGGATGTACCACTGCTCGACGATGCCGATGTCCGCGCACATCGCGAACGGGCTGTTCGGTGCGGTCGTCATCGAGCCGCCGGACCTGCCGGAGGTCGACCGGAGCTACCTGCTGGTGCAGTCCGAGCTCTACCTCGGTCCCCAGGGCGGGCCGGTCGACGTGGACAAGGTGCTGGCCGAGCAGCCGGACGCGGTGGTGTTCAACGGCTACGCGAACCAGTACGACCACGCCCCGCTTCCGGCGCGCGTGGGCGAGCGGGTGCGGGTCTGGGTGCTCGACGCCGGTCCGAGCCGGGCCACGTCCTTCCACGTGGTCGGCGGCCAGTTCGACACGGTGTACGCCGAAGGTGGTTACCTGCTCCGGGGCGGCCCCGGTGGCGCGCAGAGCCTCGGGCTGCAGGCCGCCCAGGGTGGCTTCGTCGAGCTGACCTTCCCGGAGGTCGGGCACTACCCGTTCGTGTCCCACGTGATGGTCGACGCCGAACGTGGGGCGCACGGCATCTTCGAGGTGCGCCGCTGACCGCTCAGGCGCTGTCGGCGAGCTGGTCGGCGTCCTCGCCGGCGAGCTCGTGGAGCCCGGCCACCACGTCGGCCAGTGAGACGTAGGGCGAGCGCGCCAGCAGCGGCAACAGCTGCTCGCTCTCCTTCTTGAGGTGGGTCTCCAGCATCACCAGGAGGCCGGCCGCGGCAGCCACGGCGTGGACCGCGTCCGGGGCCGCGCCGAGGTCCGCGACGAGCCGGCGGACCGTCGCGTGGTCCTCCAGCATGCCGTCCACGAGCAGCGTCCCGGCTGCCTCCGCACGGGCCCGCGGGTAGAGCGCCTCCTCCTCGGCGATCACGTGCTCGAGGAGCTCGTCACGGCACCACTGCCACAGCTCGACCCGGACCTCGTCGGCCTGCGCGGTGTTGCGCCCGACGGTCGCCGCGACCAGCGCGTCGGTGCGGCGCCGCAGCGTGCCGATCAGCTCGGCGTTGTGCTCGGTCATGGCGGCGACCGCGGCGGCCTCGCGTCGCGGGGAGAAGACGGTGACGTGGTGCATGGGGGCCTCCGGTCGGGTAGGGCGAGCAGCCGCTCCATCTCAGCCGGATCCCGACCGGGAGCGACAGTGCCGAAGGACCCTGGGCCTCAGCGGACCCGTTCCACCCGGCCCTCGTCCCACACCGGGCCGTCCGACTCGTAGACCGACCCATCCGCACCGTACACCAGGAACCGGTCGAAGCCGCGCGCGAACCAGCGATCATGGGTGACCGCCAGCACCGTGCCGTCGAACGCCTCCAGCCCCTCCTCGAGCGCCTCGGCGGACTCCACGTCGAGGTTGTCCGTGGGCTCGTCGAGGAGCAGCAGCGTCGCCCCGGACAGCTCGAGCAGCAGGATCTGGAAGCGTGCCTGCTGGCCGCCGGACAGCGACTCGAACTTCTGCTCCGCCGCGTGCGCGAGCTCGTAACGGTCCAGCGCACGAGCGGCCGGTTCGCGGGGCATCCCGTCCCGGTGCTCGTCCCCGCGGTGCAGGATCTCGAGCAGGGTGCGGCCCATCAGCTCGGGGTGCTCGTGGGTCTGCACGAACCATCCCGGCCGGACCCGGGCGCCGAGCCGCGCGCGGCCGGTGTGCGCGACGGGCTTGATCGGCACGTCGCCGACCGGGCGGTGCTCCACGTCCGGGTCGCTGCCTCCGGCGGCCAGCAACCGCAGGAAGTGCGACTTGCCGGACCCGTTGGAGCCGAGTACGGCGACCCGCTCGCCGTACCAGACCTCGAGGTCGAACGGCCTCATCAGCCCGGTCAGCTCCAGGTCCTCGCAGACCACCGCACGCTTGCCGGTCCGACCGCCCTTGAGCCGCATCTTCACCTGCTGCTCGCGCGGCTGCGCGGTCGGCGGCCCGGCCTCCTCGAACTTGCGGAGCCGGGTCTGCGCGGCCTGGTAGCGCGACGCCATGTCGGAGTTGTAGGCGGCCTTCTGCTTGTACATCAGCATCTGCGCACGCAGCTTGGCGTGCTCCTCGTCCCACCGCTTGCGCAGCTCCTCGAAGCGGGCGAACCGGGCCCGCCGCGCCTCGTGGTAGGACGCGAAGCCACCGGGGTGCACCCAGGCGGTGTTGCCGGCCGCGCCGAGCTCGACGGTGACCACCCGGGTCGCGGTGTTGTTCAACATCTCGCGGTCGTGACTGATGTAGAGGATGGTCTTGGCGGACTCGTTGATCCGCTGCTCGAGCCAGGTCTTGCCCGGCACGTCGAGGAAGTTGTCCGGCTCGTCGAGCAGCAGCACCTCGTCCGGCCCTCGGAGCAGGAACTCGAGCACCAGCCGCTTCTGCTCGCCGCCCGAGAGCGTGGTCAGCTCGCGGTACTTCGCGCGCTCGTAGGGCACGCCGAGCGCGGCCGTCGTGCACACGTCCCAGGTGACCTCGAGGTCGTAGCCGCCGGCATCCGCCCACTCGGCGAGCGCGGTGGCGTACCGCATCTGTGTCTTCTCGTCGTCGGTCTCCATCAGCGCGAGCTCGCAGGCGTCGACGCGCCTCGCAGCCTCACGCGCCCGCTGCGGGGAGACCGACAGCAGGAGGTCGCGGACGGTGTTGCCCTCGTTGCCGTGGGTGACCATCTGCCGCATCACGCCGAGACCGCCGGACCGGGTGACCGCCCCCGCGTGGGGAACGAGGTCGCCGGTGACGATCCGCAGCAGTGTGGTCTTGCCCGCGCCGTTCGCGCCGACCAGCGCCACCTTCGCGCCCTCGCCGACCCGGAACGACACGTCGTCGAGCAGCACCCGCCCGTCGGGGAGCTCGTACCGGATGCCTGCGACGTCTACATGGCCCACAGTCGACCATTGTGGACGGGTACGACGGAGCGCGCGAACCGATTACCTCACGCGGAGTCGCTCTGCTCGCCGAAGGACGACGAGCGACCCGCCTCGAGCCGCGCCACGGGCACCCGGAACGGCGAGCACGACACGTAGTCCAGGCCCACCTCGTCGAAGAAGTGGATCGAGTCCGGGTCGCCCCCGTGCTCGCCGCAGACGCCGAGATGCAGGTCGGGCCGGGTCCGGCGGCCCTCCGCGACCGCGTGCCGGACCAGGGCGCCGACGCCGTCGCGGTCCAGGGACTCGAACGGGGAGACCCCGAAGATTCCCTTCTCGAGGTAGGTGCTGAAGAACGACGCCTCCACGTCGTCGCGGGAGAAACCCCACGTCATCTGGGTCAGGTCGTTGGTGCCGAAGGAGAAGAACTCCGCGGCCTCCGCGATCTCACCGGCGGCCATCACCGCGCGCGGCAGCTCGATCATCGTGCCGACCCGGAACCGGAGCTCCACGCCGCGCTCCGCCTCGATCTCGGCGGCCACCCGGGCGATGTCGGTCTTGACCAGCTCCAGCTCCTGCACGGTGGCCACCAGCGGGATCATGATCTCCGGCTGCGGGTCGCCACCTAGGGCGGTCCGCTCCGCGGTCGCCTCCAGGATCGCCCGCGCCTGCATCGCGAACAGGCCGGGGATGACGATGCCGAGCCGGACACCGCGCAGGCCCAGCATCGGGTTCTGCTCGTGCAGACGCTTCACCGCGTCCAGCAGCTTGTGGTGCAGGGTGTCGCGGTTCCCACGCTCGTCCTCCAGCGCGACCGCGACGGACAGGTCGGTGTAGTCGGGCAGGAACTCGTGCAGCGGCGGGTCGATCAGCCGGATCGTCACCGGGAGGCCATCCATCGCCTCGAGGATGCCGACGAAGTCCTCGCGCTGCTGCGGGAGCAGCTCGGCGAGGGCCTTCTCCTGCTGCTCGACGTTCTCGGCCACGATCAGGTGCTCGACGAGCGCCTTCCGCTCGCCGAGGAACATGTGCTCGGTGCGGCACAGGCCGATCCCCTGGGCACCGAACCGGCGGGCCCGCGACGCGTCCTCCGGGGTGTCGGCGTTGGCCCGCACGGCGAGCCGGCGTGCGCTGTCGGCGTGCTCCATGATCCGGGCGACCGCGGCCACCAGCTCGTCGCCCTGGGCAGCGTCGTCACCCTCGAAGTGCCGCACCACCAGCGAGTCCATCACCGGGACGTCGCCGGCGAACACCTCACCGGTGGTCCCGTCGATCGAGATCACGTCGCCCTCGTTGACGGTGACCCCGTCCGGGTTGGTGAACCGCTTTCCCTTCACGTCCACGTCGAGGGAGTCCGCGCCACACACGCAGGTGCGGCCCATGCCGCGGGCGACCACGGCGGCGTGCGAGGTCTTCCCGCCGCGGCTGGTCAGGATGCCCTTCGCGCAGACCATGCCCTTCAGGTCGTCGGGGTTGGTCTCCCGGCGGACCAGGATCACGTCCTCGCCGCGGTCGCTCCACTCCACCGCCGTCGTCGAGTCGAAGACCGCCTTGCCGACGGCCGCACCCGGTGAGGCGTTCATCCCCTTGCCGATCAGGTTCCGCTCCGCCCCGGTGTCGAACCGGGGGAACATCAGCTGGGCGAGCTGGTCGCCGGTGACCCGTCGTACCGCCTCGTCCATGTCGATCAGGCCCTGGTCGACGAGCTGGACGGCGATCCGGAACGCGGCCTCCGCGGTGCGCTTGCCGACCCGGGTCTGCAGCATCCACAGCTTGCCGCGCTCGATGGTGAACTCGATGTCGCAGAGGTCCTTGTAGTGCTCCTCCAGGGTCCGCATGATGGCGAGGAGCTCGTCGTACGACGCCTTGTCGATCGTCTCCAAGTCGCCAAGCGGGACGGTGTTGCGGATGCCCGCCACCACGTCCTCGCCCTGCGCGTTCTGGAGGTAGTCGCCGTAGATGCCCTGGGCGCCCGACGCCGGGTCGCGGGTGAAGGCGACCCCGGTCCCGGAGTCCATGCCGCAGTTGCCGAACACCATCGTGACGATGTTGACCGCGGTGCCGAGGTCGGCCGGAATCCGCTCCTGGCGGCGGTAGAGCACCGCGCGCTCGGTGTTCCACGAGTCGAACACCGCGCGGACCGCCATGTCGAGCTGAACCCGCGGGTCCTGCGGGAAGTCGCTGCCGGTGTGGTCGAGGATCTGCTGCTTGTACGTCGCCACCAGCTCGCG
>JAICRS010000152.1 GCA_025966335.1 Nocardioidaceae bacterium | reverse complement strand
GAGCTCGGCACCCCGCAGTCGCACGGGTGCATCCGTCAGCGGCGGGTCGACGCCCGCGCGCTGTGGGACTTCGCGCCGGTCGGCACCACGGTCGTCGTCACCGCCTGAGGAGGTACGGCGCCCGGCGGCATGTCGCCTGCCCACGACCGTTGCGGTTCACGTGCTTGGCAACGGTCGTCGAAACGCTCAGACGACTACCGTTGCGGTTCACGTGCGCGGCAACGGTAGCCGGCGACGTCTGTGGGCTACTCCGAGGCGCCGGCGGACTGACCGCTGCGGGTCCGGCGACGGTTGCGGTTGCGGCGTGGCTTCGACGGGGCCTCGCCCTGGTCGTGCGAGTCCGAGCCGCCCGACGTACCGCCGGGGGCGTTCGCCGCTTCTCCACCACGAGTGCGGCTGCGGCTCCGGTTGCGACCGCCACCCTCCTTGCGGGCCTCACGCGGACCGGAGTCGCGCGACGGCTTGGGGGTGTCGCTCGCGGGGACGATCCGGCCCTTGGTGCCCGGCGGGATGCCCTGGTCGTGGAAGAGGTTCTCCGAGGTGGAGTAGGTCTCGACGATCTCGTCGAACGGCAGGTTCAACGCCTTGTTGATGACCTTCCAGCGGGTCACGTCGGCCCAGTCCACCAGGGTGACGGCGATGCCGGTCGCGCCCGCCCGGCCGGTGCGGCCGATCCGGTGCAGGTAGGTCTTCTCGTCCTCAGGGCAGCTGTAGTTGATCACGTGGGTGACGTCGGCGACGTCGATGCCGCGGGCGGCCACGTCGGTGGCGACGAGCACCTTGAGCTTGCCGTCGCGGAACTTCTTCAGCGCCTTCTCGCGCGCGACCTGCGGCATGTCCCCGTGCAGCGGGCTGCTCGGGAATCCGCGCTCGGCGAGGTCGTCGGCGACCCGCTGTGCCTGCCGCTTGGTGCGGGTGAACACGATCGTGATGCCGGAGTTCTCCGACTGCAGGATCCGGGCGATGATCTCGGGCTTGTCGAGGTCGTGCACCTGGTAGATGAACTGCGCGGTGGCGGGGACCGTCTGCTGGTCGCTGGTCGACTCCGCGCGGATGTTCATCGGGTGCCGCATGTGGGTGCGGGCCAGGCTCACGATCGCCGAGGGCATCGTCGCCGAGAACAGCATGGTCTGCCGGGTCTCGGGGGTCTTCGCGAGCAGCTTCTGCACGTCGGGGAGGAAGCCGAGGTCGAGCATCTCGTCGGCCTCGTCGAGCACGAGAACCTTGACGTGGGACAGGTCGAGGGACCGGCGGTTGGCCAGGTCGAGCAGGCGGCCCGGCGTACCGACGACGACGTCGACACCGGCGGCGAGTGCCTCGAGCTGCGGTTCGTAACCGACACCGCCGTAGACGGTGAGGACCCGGCTGCCGCGGTCGGTGCCGGCGAGCTTGAGGTCGTTGGAGACCTGGAGCGCGAGCTCACGGGTCGGGGCGACGACCAGCGCCTGCGGCTTGCCCGGGGCGACGAGCTCGAGGTAGTCGGGGTCGTGCTGGGCGACCGTGCGCTGCAGCACCGGGATGCCGAATGCCAGCGTCTTCCCGGTGCCGGTGCGGGCCTGCCCGATCAGGTCGGTGCCCATCAGGGCGACCGACAGCGTCATCTCTTGGATGGGGAACGGGGTGGTGATTCCGCCGCGCTCGAGGGCGTCGGCGATCTCGGGGAGTACCCCGAGCTCTCTGAAGGTGGTCAGGATCTTGCCTGTTCTCTCTACGTAATTTCATCCCCATGGTATCGGTAAGGTGCGGTCATGACCGACATGCCGCTTGAGCCCGGTCCAGCGCCGGTGACCGGGGAGGTCCCGGTGGCGTTCCAGGACCCCACCTACCGCGCCGCGGTCGTGGACCTGCTGGGCGCCATCGCGTACGGCGAGATCGCCGCGTTCGAACGGCTCGCCGAGGACGCGAAGATGGCACCGGGGCTCGAGGACAAGACCGAGCTCGCCGGGATGGCATCGACCGAGTTCGGTCACTTCTGCGCGCTGCGGGAGCGGCTGCGCGAGCTCGGGGTGGACCCGTTCGCCGCGATGGAGCCGTTCCAGAAGCCGTTCGAGGCGTTCCATGCCCGGACCGCTCCGAGCGACTGGCTGGAGGGGCTGATCAAGGCGTACGTCGGGGAGGGGCTGTCCGCGGACTTCTACCGCGAGATCGCCGCGTTCGTCGACGCGGACACCCGCACCCTGATCATCGACAGCCTGGAGGACGCCGGCCAGTCCGAGTTCGTCGTGGACCGGGTCCGCAGGGCTATCGAGGCCGACCACCGGGTCGGTGGCCGGCTGGCGCTGTGGGGCCGCCGACTGATGGGGGAGGCGCTGTCGCAGGCGCAGCGGGTGGCGGCCGAGCGTGACGCCCTGTCGGCGCTGCTCGCCGGCGGGGTGGACCGACCCGGGATGGACCTGGCCGCGATCGGCCGGATGTTCACCCGGCTGACCGAGAACCACGCGAAGCGGATGGAGCAGCTCGGCCTCGCGTCCTGAGCGTCCGGTCGTACGGCGCACGTGGCGATTCCACCCGGAACGGGAGGAGCCCCGACCAGCGGCCGGGGCTCCTCCTGTTCAGTGAACTCAGACGGTCAGGTCTTGACCTTGTTCTTGCCCGTCAGCGTGGACGCGATCATCACCAGGACTGCCGCGGTGATGATGGCGACGATCCAGCGCACCCAGTCGACACCGTCAGTCTCGCCGGTGCCGCCGAACGCCGAGTAGATGAACCAGCCGATGATGACTCCGCCGATACCGCACAGAATCGTGAGCCAGATCGGGATGTTGTCCTTGTCGCCGGGAGCCACGAACTTGCCGAGCAAACCGATGATGATGCCGGCGATGATTACTCCGATGATCTCCATTAGTGCACCTTCCTCGATCGTCCGGAACGCTCCTGTGCGCTCCGGCTAGAGGAAGTACCCGCTTCGACACGCTCCTAACCCTTTGGAACGTAACAAAACGGCGGCGGTGCAGGTCGGATCAGGAGCGGAAGCCGACCTGCCCGGAAGCCGGGGAGCCGACCTCGACGTAGGCGAGCTTGTCGGTCGGAACCAGCACCTTGCGGCCCTTGGCGTCGGCGAGGACGAGGAGCCCCCCGTCACCGGACAGGGCCTTGGTGACGGCGGCTTCGACGTCCGCACCGGACTGGTCGGAGTCGATGACCAACTCGCGGTTCGCGTTCTGAACGCCGATCTTGACCTCCATCGGAGGACCTCCTCATGACCGTTGCCCGACGTGCTGTCCGGCAGGTGGTTGGTGTGCTTTCGTTCCGGGTGGATGCACCCGTGGTGACACTAGCGCCGTACGGCAACTCAGGTTGGGTCGTCGGCGCGCGGGAAACCGCGGATCCCGCGCCAGGCGAGGCTGGACACGAGCAGGGCGGCGTCGCGCAGGGCGATCCCGCGCGGGTCGTCGAGCCAGAACCTCGCGCTCACCTGCGCCATCCCGACCAGGGAGACCGCGAGCAGCCGCGCCTGCTCGTCGGGCAGGCCGGTGTCCTCGTGGATCACGGTGGCGATGTTGTCCGCGCACTCGCGGGTGACCCGGTCGACCCGCTCGCGCACGGCCGGCTCGTTGGTCAGGTCGGACTCGAAGACCAGGCGGAACGCTCCGTGCGCGTTGGCGACGTAGTCGTAGAACACCTGCATGGTCGCCGCGACCCGCTGCTTGTTGTCGTCGGTGGACTCCAGCGCTACCCGGGTGGCGTCGATGATCGTGTCGCAGGACTGGTCCAGGAGCGCGAGGTACAGCTCGAGCTTTCCCGGAAAGTGTTGGTAGAGCACCGGCTTGGACACGCCCGCGCGTTCAGCGATGTCGTCCATGGCTGCGGCGTGGTAGCCCTGGGCGACGAACACCTCGAGGGCAGACTCCAGGAGCTGCGCGCGCCGTGCTGTGCGCGGCATCCGCCCGCCCCGAGGCTTCTCGTCGTCCCTCGTCGTCACTCTTGAGCCTTCCGATGCCGCCCCTGATGGTCGCGAGAAGACTACTCCGCGGTAGCGGTCCCCCGGTGAGGCGACCACGATGGAGGACGTCTGTCATGCCCGGTGCGAACACTCGGCCGGGGTGCCTGAACGCTGTTTGTGTGCCGAATATCCCATCTTGTACAGCTTCGGCAACGTGCTCCGGGCATGCCGCCGCAAGCCCTTGTTTTGCCGGGCATCAGCGCCAAAAAGGACGTTCGGATCCGGTCGCAGTTTTTACTTGCTTCCGGGACGCCGCGATAGGACAGTGACGGGTGGGGAGTGAAGTAAAGAAACCAAGGAAGGTCTAGGTTTCGGGGGCTTGGCCGGGGGGCCACGCGAGAGGCCGTCGTCGCAGTAGTGACCGGGCATACCCGGTTCTGACGACGGCGCTTCACGCGAACCTTCGCTCGCGCTACCCGTCCCTAGCAAACAGGTTTGGGGTGGGTCCGTTGAACGACAGAAAGTCTCATCCGCGTCCCCGGAGCATCCGGACGCGAGTCACGGCGGTGCTGGCCTCAGTCGGTGCCGTAGCCATGACCAGCGGTCTCGTGCTGTTGGCGGCCACAGGGACGGCCACGGCGACGGCGTCCAGTGACCACAAGATCACGGTTTGTCACGCAACGGGCAGCGATTCAAATCCGTATACGGCTGTTCATCCGAGCAAGAAGCAGATCTCGGAGGACAACGGCCACAAGAACGGGATGGGCGTGCACCCGGGGGACATCATCCCGCCGTTCCCGGCTGGTGACCAGGGCAACGAAAAGAACTCGTGGCAGGCCTTCGCCGGCATGAACTGGACGACCTCAGGTCAGGCGATCTACAACAACGGCTGCATGGAGCCCGCCGCGACGACTTCGGCATCGGCCTCGACTTCGACTTCGGCGTCGGCCTCGACTTCGGCGTCGGCCTCGAACTCGGCGTCGGCCACCAACACCGCGACCGGTGGGCCGGCGAACGCGCACTGCCCGCCCGGGGGAAGCCCGCCGGGTGACGTCGACGGCCTGCCCAACGAGGAAGAGGGTGAGACTGATCGGAACGACCACTGCGTCGAGGCAGTGAATCCGGTGGTGAACCAGTCGGAGGAGTGCGACGAGGAGGGCTTTCTCCGAATCCGCAGCACGAGGGGCGTCCAGTACTTCCTGGACGGCGAGGAGATCGAGGCTGGGATACACCGGGGACCGATCACCGGAACCGTCACCGCGCAGCCCAGTGGACCCACGTTCGAGCTGAGCAACCCGAACTTCTCGTTCGAGGTGGACATCCCGGCGGCGAAGGACTGCGCGACCGCCTCGCCGTCGGTCTCGCCGAGCCAGACCGCCACGGTCTCGCCGAGCCAGACGGCCACGGTGTCGCCCAGTGAGACGGCCACGGTCATCCCGAGCGAGACCGCCACCACCGTCACGCCGAGCGAGACGGCCTCCACCATTGTCCCGAGCGAGACGGCAACGACGCCGGGCGAGGTCGCGGGAACTGACGCTGTGCCCCCGATCGACGAGACGCCGGAAGTTGTTCCGACCGCAGTCGACGCGGGCCTGCCCGGGGGTCCGGCGGCGACGTCGTCGACCGAGCTTCTTGCCAAGATGCTGGTCGGTGGGGGCCTAGCCCTGATGATGGCTGCCGGATGGCTACAGATGGGACGCCACAACCGCGGTGCCCACCAGGCCTGAGTCACGTTCCGGGCGCGGACGCCGCGTTCTGCGGCGATCCGCGCTCGGAGCCGTGCTGATAGGTCTGGGACTCGCGCTCGTGCAGGCCTTTGGCCTTCCGGTGGGTGAAACCGCCGGGGGGCCGGGGGCTCAGGCTCGGTTGACCACGGCTGATCCCGCGTTGCCGGCTTTTCGCGTGGAACCTGCGGTCAGGTTCGAGGAGGCCGAACCCCCGGCGCCTTCTCGAACCACCGAGCCGGAGCCCGAACCGGGCCCAGAACCCGGACCGTCCGCGCAGTCGGAAGCGGTCGGCGTACCGCTCCGGCTGGTGGTTCCGACGCTCGGTGTGGACGCCCCGGTGATCGGGATCTCGGCCACGGACGGCGTGCTCGTCCCGCCGGGGGACCCGCAGACGCTGGGCTGGTGGTCCGGCGGCGCCCCACCCGGTGCCCGCGAGGGCGGTGCGTTGATCACCGGGCACACCGTGTCCACCGGTGGCGGCGCCTTCGACGACCTCGAGACGTTGGAGCCCGGGGCCGAGGTCAGCGTCCGTACGTCGGCGGGCGTGATCGACTACGAGGTCACCGGTGTCACGATCTACCGCAAGGCGTCCCTGGCCCGCGATGCGGCGACGGTGTTCAGCCAGTCCGGTCCGGGCCGACTGGTGCTGATCACCTGCGAGGACTGGACCGGGGAGATCTATCTCAGCAACGCGGTCGTGTTCGCTGAGCCGGTGGCCGGCTGACACTCCGCTTCGTACCAGATGCCGGGACGGCCGGGGTTGCTCCTCAACGCTCGGGGAACATGGACAAACGGTCCGTTGTTAGGGCTGATGTACCCGAGAAGCACCTGAGGAGAGTCGTGTCCCTTCCCCCACTGGTCGAACCCGCCGCGGAGCTGACCACGGACGAGGTTCGCCGCTACAGCCGGCACCTGATCATCCCCGACGTCGGGATGTCCGGGCAGAAGCGGCTGAAGAACGCCCGGGTGCTGGTCATCGGCGCCGGTGGCCTCGGCAGCCCGGCACTGCTCTACCTGGCAGCAGCGGGCGTCGGCACGCTGGGCATCGTCGAGTTCGACGAGGTCGACGAGTCCAACCTCCAGCGACAGGTGATCCACGGCCAGAGCGACATCGGCAAGCTCAAGGCGGAGTCGGCCCGGGAGTCGATCCTCGAGGTCAACCCGCTGGTCAACGTCGTGGTCCACAACGAGCGCCTCGAGAACGACAACGTGATGGGGATCTTCGAGCAGTACGACCTCATCATCGACGGCACCGACAACTTCGCCACGCGCTACATGGTCAACGACGCCGCGGTGCTGCTCGGCAAGCCCTACGTGTGGGGCTCGATCTACCGCTTCGACGGCCAGGCCTCGGTGTTCTGGGCCGAGAACGGTCCCTGCTACCGCTGCCTCTACCCCGAGCCCCCGCCGCCGGGCATGGTGCCCAGCTGCGCCGAGGGTGGCGTGCTCGGTGTGCTCTGCGCGTCGATCGGCTCGATCCAGGTCAACGAGGCGATCAAGCTCCTCACCGGCATCGGTGACCCCTTGCTGGGCAAGCTGATGATCTACGACGCCCTGGAGATGGAGTACCGCAAGCTCGCCGTACGCAAGGACCCCAACTGCGCGATCTGCGGGGAGAACCCGACCGTCACCGAGCTGATCGACTACGACGCGTTCTGCGGCGCGATCTCGACCGAGGCTGCGGACGCCGCGGCCGGCTCGACGATCTCGGTGACCCAGCTGGAGACGATGCTCAAGGAGCGCGCCGAGGGCACCCGCGACTTCGTCCTGGTGG
>JAICRS010000048.1 GCA_025966335.1 Nocardioidaceae bacterium | reverse complement strand
TGGGACCACTGCGTGAGCTCGCCGTTGAGGGCCTGGTCGATCTCGTCCTGGGAGAGCAGATCCGCCATGTTCGTCGTACCTCCGTCCCCGACCTGTCAGACGTGGTGAGCGTCAGAACGGTCACCACGTCTGACAACTCGGCTACACCTCGGTGCGGGCGGCGGGGTCGCCGCGCCGGAAGATCTTGGAGCCGAGCCACACCACCGGGTCGTACTTGCGGTCGGCGACGCGCTCCTTCATCGGGATGATCGCGTTGTCGGTGATGTGGATGTTCTCCGGGCAGACCTCGGTGCAGCACTTCGTGATGTTGCACATCCCGATCCCGGCGGCCTCCTGGGCGAGCTTGCGCCGGTCGTTCGTGTCCAGCGGGTGCATGTCCAGCTCCGCATAGCGCAGGAAGAACCGGGGCCCGGCGAACGCCGGCTTGTTGTCCTCGTGGTCGCGGATCACGTGGCAGACGTCCTGGCACAGGAAGCACTCGATGCACTTGCGGAACTCTTGGCCGCGCTCGACGTCCTCCTGCATCATCCGCCGCTTGCCGTCCGGGTCGCGCGGGGTCGGCGCGAACGCGGGCACCTGCTTGGCCTTCTCGTAGTTGTAGGACACGTCGGTGACCAGGTCGCGGATCACCGGGAAGGTCCGCACCGGGGTGACCGTGATCGTCTCCGACTCCTCGAAGTCCGACAGCCGGGTCATGCACATCAGCCGCGGCCGGCCGTTGACCTCCGCGCTGCACGAGCCGCACTTGCCGGCCTTGCAGTTCCACCGCACCGCGAGGTCCCCGGCCTGGGTCGCCTGGATCCGGTGGATCGCGTCGAGGACGACCTCGCCCTCCTCGACGGCCACGGTGAAGTCACCGAGGTCACCGCCGTCCGCGTCGCCGCGCCAGATTCGCATCTTCAGGTCGTAGCCCATCAGGCCTCCTCGAACAGCGGCTTGAGCTCGTCGGGCATCGTCGGCAGCGGCTGGTGCTTCAGCTGCACGGACTCACCGTCCAGGGTCAGCACCAGGTTCTTCGCGCCCCACTCCGGGTCGGGTCCGGGGAAGTCGTCGCGGGTGTGCCCGCCGCGGGACTCCTGCCGTTCCAGGGCGGCCTTCGCGATGCACTCGGAGACGACCAGCATGTTGGCCAGGTCCAGCGCGAGGTGCCAGCCGGGGTTGTACTGCCGGTGCCCCTCGACCCGCAGGTGCTTCGCGCGCTCCTTCAGCCGCTCGATCTCGACCAGCGACTCCCGCAGCTCGTCCTCCTTGCGGATGATGCCGACCAGCCGCTGCATCACCTCCTGGAGATCCTTCTGGATCGTGTACGGGTTCTCACCACCCTCGCCCTCCAGGTTCGCGAACGGCGCCAGCGCCGCCTCGGCGGCCGCCTTCACCTCGTCCTCCGGCACCTCCGGGCGGTTGCCGCTGAGCTTCTGTGCGTTGTACGCCGCGTTGTGGCCGGCCCGGCGACCGAACACCAGCAGGTCGGAGAGGGAGTTGCCGCCGAGCCGGTTCGACCCGTGCATGCCGCCGGCGACCTCACCCGCGGCGTAGAGCCCCTCGACCAGCGACTGCTCGGTGTCGGCGTCGACCTCGACCCCGCCCATCACGTAGTGGCAGGTCGGGCCGACCTCCATCGGCTCCGCGGTGATGTCGACGTCGGCGAGCTCCTTGAACTGGTGGTACATCGAGGGCAGCCGCCGCCGGATGAACTCCGCGCTCCGGCGGGAGGCGATGTCGAGGAACACCCCGCCGTGCGGTGATCCGCGGCCGGCCTTGATCTCGGAGTTGATCGCGCGGGCCACCTCGTCGCGGGGCAGCAGCTCCGGTGGGCGGCGGTTCTTCTTCTTGTCCTCGTACCAGCCCTCCGCCTCCTCGATGGTGTCGGCGGTCTCGGACTTGAAGTACTCCGGGATGTAGTTGAACATGAACCGCTCGCCCTCGGAGTTCCGCAGGATCCCGCCGTCACCGCGGACCGACTCGGTGACCAGGATCCCCTTCACCGACGGCGGCCACACCATGCCGGTCGGGTGGAACTGGACGAACTCCATGTTGATCAGGCTGGCCCCGGTGCGCATCGCCAGCGCGTGCCCGTCGCCGGTGTACTCCCACGAGTTCGAGGTGACCTGGTAGGACTTCCCGATCCCGCCGGTGGCGAGTACGACGGACGGGGTGCTGAAGACCACGAAGCGACCGGTCTCCCGCCAGTAGCCGAAGGCGCCGCTGACCCGTCCCCCGTCCCGGAAGACCTTCGTGACCGTGCACTCCATGAACACGTCGATGCCCAGGGCGACGGCTCGCTGCTGCAGGGTGCGGATCATCTCCAGGCCGGTCCGGTCCCCCACGTGCGCCAACCGCGCGTAGCGGTGTCCGCCGAAGTCGCGCTGCGAGATCAGCCCGTCCTTGGTGCGGTCGAACAGCGCTCCCCACTCCTCGAGCTCGAGGACGCGCTCGGGTGCCTCCTGCGCGTGCAGCTGCGCCATCCGCCAGTTGTTGAGCATCTTCCCGCCGCGCATGGTGTCGCGGAAGTGCACCTGCCAGTTGTCGTCGGCGTAGACGTTGCCCATCGCGGCGGCGATCCCGCCCTCGGCCATCACCGTGTGCGCCTTGCCGAGCAGCGACTTGCACACGATCGCCACGCGCGCGCCCGCGTCATGCGCCGCGATCGCAGCACGCAGCCCGGCCCCGCCCGCACCGATCACCACCACGTCGTACTCGTGGGTCTCGAAGCCGTGCGGACCGACCTCCTCGGCGGGGTCCATGCGGTTGCCCGTCATCGGGTGCCGTGAGCCTGTCGAATCCATCTAGAAGAACCTCAGGTCGTTGATCGTGTCGGTGGCGAGGAGGTAGACGTAGAGGTCGGCGATCGCGACCGAGAACAACGAGAGCCACGCATAGGTGCCGTGCTTGGCGTTCAGCTTCGAGACGAAGCCCCACATCTTGTAGCGCACCGGGTGCTTGGAGAAGTGTCGGAGCCGGCCGCCGACGATGTGCCGGCAGGAGTGGCAGCCCAGCGTGTAGAGCCAGATGAAGATGATGTTGGCGAGGAAGATCAGGGTGCCCAGGCCCATGTGGCCCCACTCGCCGTCCTCGTTGCGGAAGGCGAGGATCGTGTCGAAGGTCAGCACCGCGCCGACCAGGACCGCGGCCACCCAGAAGTAGCGGTGGATGTTCTGCAGGATCAGCGGCAACCGGGTCTCGCCGGTGTACTTGCCGTGCGGCTCGGCCACGGCACACGCCGGCGGCGACAGCCAGAACGAGCGGTAGTAGGCCTTGCGGTAGTAGTAGCAGGTCAGCCGGAAGCCGAGCGGGAACACCAGGATGATCAGCGCCGGCGACAGCCGCCACCAGTCCCCCACCGGCTGCCCGAGGTCAGAGCTGCCGTCGACACAGGCGGTCGCCAGGCAGGGCGAGTAGAACGGCGAGAGGTACGGCGTGGAGTAGTAGTTGTCCCCGGAGAACGCCCGCCACGTCGAGTAGACGACGAACGCGGTGAAGCCGAGGAACGTGAGCAGCGGGTAGACCCACCAGTTGTCTTGACGCAGGGTTTTCTCGCGGACCTGGGCGCGCCCAGGACTGCTGACGCCTGTCGACATGCAGTGCTCTCCTTAGGGCGCGTGCTGCGCTTCGGACTGGGCGTCTTGCCACATGCTCTCGTCGTACGGGTCGTCCGGGATCTCCAGCAGCTCGTCCGGGTTGACGCCGGGCCGGTGACCGGGGGCCGGCGACCCGAGCTCGTCGAGGTCGGCGTGCAACCGGTCGACGTCGGACGTGAGCCGGCGGACGCCGAGCGTGTCGCCGTACTCGTTGCGGACCCGGAGCACCGCGGCCGCCAGCGCAGTGATCGCCTCGCGCGTCGCACCTACCGCATCGTGTGAAGACATCCTGCTCCTCCGTGATCGTGATCACTTCAGCCAATGCCAGAGTGTCGCGCGGATTCCCCTTTTCCGAAAGGGGGCGCGCTGAGTTCACCGGAACCGCGGTGCGGCCAGGTCGCTGTTGTCGACGACCACGTCGGCCCGTGCACGCGGGTCGCACCGCGCGAGGTAGAGCCGCTGCCCGGCGACGTAACGGGCCTGGTCCGGATGTCCCACGTCCGGCACCGACCCGTCACGCGCAGCCATCCGCGCGACCGAGACCTCGAACGGGACGTCGAGGAAGATCGCGTAGTCCCAGCAGCCCGTGAGCTCGTCGCGCTGGGTGAAGATCCCGTCGACGAGCAGCACCCCGTCGTCCGGCACCGACCGTTGCGTCTGCTCGACCGGCCGGTCGCCCGCGACGTCGTGGACGGCCGTGCGGTACGCCGTCCCGGCACCCTGTCTCCACGGGTCGAGCAGCTCGCGTCGCAGGGCCGGGTAGTCGAAGCTGCGCGACCAGAACGTCTCGCCGGTGCGTCCTTCGGCGTGCCGGAACGCCTTCGGGTGGTGGAAGTCGTCCACCGAGGCCCGCACCACCTCGCGTCCCGTCGACAGGAGCACATCCGCCAGCTCGTCGGCGAGTGTGGTCTTCCCCGAGCCGTCCACGCCGTCGACGGTGACCAGCATCGGTCGGCCCAGATCCGGAACGCGGGCGGCCAGAAGCTGCAGGAACACGGCGCGTGCGGTCAGGTTCCGCTCCGGTCGAGCTCGAAGAGCTCCTCGAGCGTGGCCGCGACCCCGTCCGCCTCGTTCGACGGAGCCACGTGGTCGGCGAGGTCACGCACCAGCGGGTGGGCGTTGCCCATCGCGTAGGAGGTGCCGACCCACTCCAGCATGGGCAGGTCGTTGGGCATGTCCCCGAACCCGACGACGTGCTCCGGGCCGATCCCGCGTTCGTCGCAGAGCAGCTTCAGCGTGCTGGCCTTGGTCACCCCGGCGGCGCTGATCTCCACCAGGGCGCCCGTGGAGGACCAGGTGGTGGTGACCAGGTGACCGACGACCGCGTCGACCCGGCTCCAGAACTGCTCCGGGTCGAGCTCCTCGTGCCGGGCCAGCAGCTTCACCGCGGAACGGTCGAAGATCTCGGTCATCGGGCCCACCGCGAGGTCGGACGGCGGCGGGTGCCGCGGCATGAACTCCGGCTCCTTCGCGAACCCGTCGGTCTTCTCCACCGCGAAGGTGGTGCCGGGGATCGCGTCGCGCAGGATCGCGGCCACCTCGAGGCCGACCTCGACGGGGATCGTCCGGGCCTCGTTGACCGCGCGGGCGTGCACGTCGTACACGATGCCGCCGTTGGAGCAGATCGCGAGCCCGTGCCCGCCGACGTGCTCCCACAGGTCGTCCATCCACCGGATCGGTCGGCCGGTCACGAACACGACCGTGATCCCGCGGTCCTCGACCGCCCTGAGCGCGTCGCGGGTGCGCGCGGTGACGGTGCCGTCGGTGTGCAGCAGGGTCCCGTCGAGGTCGGTCGCCACCAGCTTCAGCACGGGGTCAGGCTAGCCGGGTCAGAACCAGCGGTTGATCTCGACCGCCGCGCCGTCCTCGCCCACCGGCTCGGTGACCGCGTCCGCGATCGCCTTGACCTCGTCGGGGGCCTGGCCCATCGCGACACCACGGCCGGCCCACTGCAACATCTCGATGTCGTTGCGGCCGTCGCCGATCGCGAGCACGTGCTCGGCCGAGACTCCGAGCCGGTCGCAGATCTCCGCGAGACCGCTGGCCTTGCTGACCCCGTCCGGAGCCAGGTCGAGCCAGGCGGTCCAGCCGATGAAGTAGTTGGTGCCCTGGAGCCCGAGCTGCTCCGCGAGCGTCACGAAGTCCTCCGAGGTGGAGTCCGGGTCGCGGATGATCACGCGGCTGACCTCGCTGGCGACCAGCTCGTCGAGCGGGGTCAGGATCATCTCGCCGTCGAGCTCCCCGTCGGGGAAACGCCGGTTCACCCGGTAGCCGACGCCGTGCTCCTCGACGGCCACGGCGGCGTCGGGGACGTGCTCGAGCACGGCGTGCACGGCCTCACGGGCGTCGAAGGTGACCTCGCTGAGCACCTGCATCGGCGGGTAGGAGAACGTGACCGCGCCGTTGGAGGCGACCACCAGCGCCTGCTCGGACGGGTGCCGCGGCAGACCGAGGTGCTTGAGCACCGTGCTCATCCCCAGTGGCGAGCGGCCGCTGGCCAGCACGATGTGGCAGCCGGCGTCGAGGGCCCGGTCGATCGCCTCGCGGACCGCCGGGCTGACCTCCTCGGCGCTGAAGCCGGTCTCGGGCAGCGGAGTCAGCAGCGTGCCGTCGATGTCGAGCGCGACGAGCTTGGGAGTGAAGCTCACTTCGCGGCGCCCGATCCGGCGACCGGCGCCAGGACCTCACGACCCTGCAGGTAGGGCCGCAGCGCCTCGGGCACCCGGACCGAGCCGTCCTCCTGCTGGTGCGTCTCGAGGATCGCCACGATCGTGCGCGGGATCGCCACCAGGGTCCCGTTCAGGGTCGCGATCGGCCTCACGCCGTCCTCGAAGCGGCCGCGGATGTCGAGGCGGCGGGTCTGGAAGTCGGTGCAGTTCGACGTCGACGTGAGCTCGCGGTACCTGCCCTGGGTGGGGATCCACGCCTCGCAGTCGAACTTCCGCTCCGCCGACAGGCCCAGGTCACCGGCGGCCACGTCGATGACCCGATAGGCCAGCTCCAGCTTGTCGAGCCACTGCTTCTCCCAGCCGAGCAGGCGCTGGTGCTCGTCGTACGACTCCTCGAGCGTCGTGTAGGAGAACATCTCCACCTTGTCGAACCAGTGCACCCGGATGATGCCGCGCGTGTCCTTCCCGTGCGATCCTGCCTCCTTGCGGAAGCACGGGCTGAACGCGGCGTAACGCAGCGGCAACGAGCCGGCGTCCAGGATCTCGTCGGAGTGGTACGCCGCGAGCGGCACCTCGGAGGTACCGACCAGGTAGGTGTCCTGGCCCTCGATCCGGTACACGTCGTCCGCGGCCTGGCCGAGGAAGCCGGTGCCTTCCATCGCCCGCGGCTTGACCAGGGCGGGCGGGATCATCGTGGTGAACCCGGCCCCGCGGGCCTGGTCCATCGCCATGTTCACCAGGGCCAGCTCGAGGTCGGCGCCGGCGCCGGTGAGGTAGTAGAAGCGTGATCCGGACACCTTGGCGCCGCGTTCGACGTCGATCGCGCCGAGAATCTTGCCGAGCTCGACGTGGTCGCGCGGCTCGAACCCCTCGGCCGCGAAGTCCCGCGGGGTGCCGATCTCCTCGAGCACCACGAAGTCGTCCTCGCCGCCCTCGGGAGCCTCGTCGGCGGCGACGTTCGGGATCGTCATCACCAGGTCGCGGTAGGCCTGGTCGGCCTCACTCTGTGCCGCCTCGGCCTTCTTCACGTCCGCGGACAGGGACTTGGTGCGCTCCAGGAGCTCCTGCTTGTCCTCGCCCTTCGCCTGCGCGATCTGCTTGCCGAGCTGCTTCTGCTCGGCGCGCAACCGCTCGAACTCCGCGATGGACGACCGGCGGCGCTCGTCGGCGGCCAGCGCCTCGTCGACGACGTCGCTGGGCAGGCCGCGCTTGGCCTGGGCCATGCGCACGCGGTCGGGGTCATCACGGAGGAGTCGAGGATCAATCACTCCCCGAGGATATCCGTCGCACCTGCACGGGTTCGACCGGATTGAACCCAAGGGGGTGGTGCCTCCGAGCGTGAGCCGCCGGGCGTCGTCATACTTGGGGACCGTCCGTGCCCGTCCCGAGCCGTGTGGAGCACCGTGCCTCTGAGAGCCCGCCTGCGCAACCGCCAGCTGATCTGGGCAGCCGTGTGCTTCCTGGTGATGTTCACGCTGTCGGTGATGGTGCAGCTCGAGTGGCCGCGGCTCGACAGCTTCGACCGCACCTTCGGGTCGAGCGTCCGCGGCTGGGCGCTCCAGAACGCGACGGTCCTGCAGGCGCTCCATCTCGTCGAGGACGCGTTCGGGACGGTCGCGATGACGACCTACACGACGCTGCTGGCGGTCGCCCTGTTCGCGCGCAACCACCGGCGGGCGGCGTACTGGACGGTCGGGGTGATGCTGGGCGCATCCCTGTCCACCTACTTCCTCAAGCGGTTCTTCGAGCGTGAGCGTCCGCAGTGGGACGACCCGATCCACACCCTCGACAGCTTCGCGTTCCCCTCCGGCCACTCCTCGGGGATCGCGTCCGGCATGGGCGTCGCGATCGTCCTCACGCTGATGCTGGTACGACGCCGCGGCGTCCGCCGGGGACTCGTCTCGCTCTGGGTCTTCCTGATCGTGCTCGTGGGCGCCGACCGGGTGCTGCTCGGGGTGCACAACCTGTCCGACGTCGTGGCCGGTCTCGCCGTCGGCTTCTTCTGGGTCGCGCTCGGCATGCTCGTCTACCACCCGGCGCCACGTCGACGGGTGCTGGAGCAGTTCACCAGCCCGGTGCCCAGCACCCGGCAGCTCGCGGTGGTGCTCAACCCGATCAAGGTCGAGGACGTCTCCGCGTTCCAGGCGATGGTCGAGCAGATGGCCGAGGAGTCGGGGTGGAGCCGGCCGGAGTGGTACCAGACCACCATCGAGGACCCCGGCAAGTCGATGGCCGAGGCGGCAGCGATCGCCGGCGCGGAGCTGGTGCTGGTCTGCGGCGGGGACGGCACCGTCCGCACCGTGTGCGCGGAGCTGGCCGGCACCGGCATCCCGGTCGGCGTGGTCCCCGCCGGCACCGGGAACCTGCTCGCCCGCAACCTCGGCATCCCGCTCTACCTCCAGGCCGCGATCGACGTCGCCCTGAACGGGCAGGACCGTGCCATCGACCTGGTCGCACTCAGCGGTGACGGGCTCGACGACGAGCACTTCCTGGTGATGGCCGGGATGGGCTTCGACGCGGCGATCATGGAGGGCGCCAACGAGCAGATCAAGGCGCGGGTGGGCTGGTTGGCCTACGTCGTCGCCGGCCTGCGCAACCTGATGTTCCCGGCGGTGCGGCTCGAGGTCTCGATCGACGACGGCCCGTACACCAAGCACCGGGCCCGCACCGTGGTGATCGGCAACGTCGGCTACCTCCAGGCCGGTATCCCGCTGCTCCCGGACGCAGCCATCGACGACGGGGTGCTCGACGTGGTCCTGGTCTCGCCGGCCCGGTTCGTGAGCTGGGTGCCGCTGGCCTTCCGGGTGCTCAGCAAGAACAAGCGCACTGACGCCAGCCTGGACCGGATGACCGGCCGCAAGGTGAGCATCCGCGCCGCCGTGGACACCCCGCGCCAGCTCGACGGGGACGCGATCGGCATGGGCAAGGAGCTGCACGCCGAGTGCATCCACGGTCGGCTGCTGGTCCGGGTTCCTCGCTGACCCGACTACGGTTGGGCCATGGACCAGGTCCGTTCCTTCACCTCCTCCGTGCTCGATCCCTACGAGCGAGGAGTCGAGTTCGGCGAACGTCACCGCGACGAGGTGGCGCGGACCGTCGCGGCGTACCACCGGTTGTTCGAGGCGCGCGCGATCGGGCCCTTCGACATCGAGGCGTGGGCCGAACGCGCGTGGCAGGTGATCTGCGGGCTCGCCCCGGTCGCCTCCCAGGAGATCCGCGGGATCGCCGACGGAGCCGGTCTGCCGGTGCGCGAGATCGCGGCGCTGAACGCGCGCACCGAGCTGCTCGCGATCGCCAACCCGACCGGTGTCGACGAGTGCTCGACGGTGGTCTCGCTGCCGCCGGGCCGGCAACCGGTCGCGGTGCAGACCTGGGACTGGTACGACGCGATGTCCGAGAACTGGCTGCACTGGACGATCCCGCACCCGGACGGGCGGGTCGTCGAGACGGTCACCGAGTTCGGCGTGCTCGGCAAGATCGGCGTCAACGCGTACGGCGTGGGCGTCCTCCTCAACATGCTCCATCACACGAGTGACACCACCGGCCAGATCGGCTACCCGGTGCACCTGCTGAGCCGGCACATCCTTGACACCGCCCGCGACCTCGACGAAGCCGTCGCCATGGCGAGGTCGGTGACCACGTCGGCCTCGACGTCGCTGACGATCGTCGAGGGCCGGGCCGACGGCGGGCGGGCCGTCGCGGTCGAGCTGTTCCCGGACGGTCCCGGCCTGCACGAGTCGGAGGACGGCCTGCTGGTGCGCACGAACCACTTCGTGTCCGAGCCGGCCCGCGACGGGTGCCTGGCCGCCACGATCGGTCCGGGAAGCGAGATCCGCCGTACGAAGATCCTGACCACGCTCGACGGCCGGGCGCCGGCGGCCGCGGACGAGGTGGTCGCGGTGATGGAGGACCATGCGGACGTGGGCGGCGTGTGCGCGCACCCGGACCGCAGCCTCGAGCCGGTGCTCCAGCATGCGACGCTGGCCACCGTCGCGATCGACACCGTCGGGCACACGCTCTCGGTGAGCACCGGTGGGCCGTGTGTCCGTGAGCGGGCGCTCGGGTCAGCCGTCTCCCCCTGACCGGGACGTCCGGGTCCGGACAGGGGTCAGCCGGTCTTGGCGAACTTGATCGCTTCCTCCTCCTCGGGCGACAGCGCCTGGTCGCACTTCCAGGTGGCCACGTTCTTGGCGTAGGTGCGCGCCTCGCTGCGGCCGTGGATCGAGGTCAGCACGACCCCGTTGCCGCCGTCGTCGAGCAGCGCCATCGACCAGGACAGGTGCCCGCCCATGTCACCGAACGCGTCGTAGCGCACCACCGACAGGTGCCGCAGCGCGTCGGAGACCTCGACCCGCAGCGCCTGGACCTCGCTGCGCAGCCCCTCGACGTCGGTCGGCAGCTGGGCGCCGCTGCGGCGCGCGGAGGTACGGCGGGCGTGTCCGGGCGCACTGCGCTTCATCGCGGCGGCCGCCACGCCGAGCGCAACGGCGGCCACGAGCAGGCCGAGGACGGCGACGGTGATCGCGATCGCGGTGGTGTTCATCGCCGCGGAGCCTAATCGGAGAGTCAGTGCCCGTTGCGAAGGCGCGCGAGCCACGCCGCGGCATCGTTGAACTCGCGGTCGGAGGTGCCGGGCCGGACGGTCGGCTCCACCCCGTCGTGCCGCTCGTAGGAGCCGAGGAACCGGACGTCGGCGCAGATCCGCCGAAGCCCCATCAAGGCCTCACCGACCCGCGCGTCCTCGACGTGACCCTCGCAGTCGATCGAGAAGCAGTAGTTGCCCAGCGCCGCACCTGTCGGCCGGGACTCGATCCGGGTCAGGTTCACCCCGCGCATCGTCAGCTGGTCGAGGATCTCCAGCAGCGCGCCGGGGTGGTCGTCGCGCATGAACGCGACCAGCGAGGTCTTGTCGCGGCCGGTCGGCGGGGCCGGGATCCCGGGCCGCGACACCAGCACGAACCGGGTGATCGCCTCGGCGTTGTCCCCGATCTCCTCGGCGAGCACGGCCAGCCGGTAGTGCTCGGCGGCCAGCGGCGCGGAGATCGCCGCGTCCCAGGCGGCATCCGGCCGGGTCAGCATGAAGGCCGCCTGCGCGGTCGAGCTCGCGTGCACGACCTCGGCCTGCGGCAGGTGCAGGGCCATCCAGCGCCGGGTCTGCGCCGCGGCATGCGGGTGCGTGCCGACCCGGCGTACGGCATCCGGCTTCACCCCGTGCGGCGCCAGCAGCGAGAACGCGATCGGCACGGTCATCTCGCGGGTGATCATCAGCGGCTCGCCGGTGGCCAGCTCGTCGAGCGTGACCGGCACCGACCCCTCGACGGAGTTCTCGATCGGCACCACCGCACCGTCGGCCTCCCCGTTGCGGACGGAGTCCAGAGCCACCGTCACCGTCGGACAGGGCTGCAGCTCGGCTTTGCCCGCCGCGGGCAGCGAGCGCAGCGCCTGCTCGGTGAAGGTTCCTTCGGGGCCGAGGTAGGCGTAACGGGCGGGAGGTACTCCGGGCACGACGCCCAGCGTAGGGGAGATAGATTCACCGCATGAGTGACGAGCCGATTTCCGACCTGGGGTTCGCCCGCGTCGACACCGATCGGGCGACCCGCACCGGTGACCCGGAGGTGGTCTACGGTGCCGGCAAGACTCCCGCCCAGGTCGTGGAGATCCTGCACGCCCTGCACCAGGCGCACCCCGAGCACGCGGTCCTCGCCACCCGGCTCACCGACGAGGCGATCGCCGCGGTCGTCGCCGCGCACCCGGACGCCGTGGTGGACGAGGTCGCCCGCGCGGTCACCCTGGGTCGGCTGCGGACGCCGCAGGGAACCGTCGCGGTCGTCTCCGCCGGTACGTCGGACGCGCCCGTCGCCGCGGAAGCCGCCTTGACCGCCCGCGTCCACGGCGCCGGCGTGAAGCTGGTCAACGACGTCGGCGTGGCCGGCCTGCACCGGATCCTGGCCGCCCGCGCGGAGCTCACCACCGCCGACTGCCTGATCGTGGTGGCCGGCATGGAAGGTGCCCTGCCCAGCGTGGTCGGGGGGCTCACCGGCGTGCCGCTCGTCGCGGTCCCGACCAGCGTCGGCTACGGCGCCTCGTTCGGAGGGCTGGCGGCGCTGCTCGGGATGCTGAACTCGTGCGCTCCGGGGGTCACGGTCGTGAACATCGACAACGGCTTCGGCGCCGGCGTGTTCGCGGCCCGGGTGGCCCGGAACGCGCGGCCCCGGACGGATCCGCCGAGCACCAACGGGACACCCGGGTGATCGGCTGGATCGACGCGTCCTCGGGCGCCAGCGGAGACATGCTGCTCGGGGCCCTGCTCGGTGCCGGTGTGCCGGTCGACGTGATCAGCGAGGCGGTCCGGACGGTCGCCCCCGAGCACGTCGCATTGAAGCCGGAACCCGTTACCCGCAACGGGTTCGCGGCGACCTTCTGCCACGTCGAGGTGGCCGACAGCCACACGCACCGCACCTGGAAGGAGGTCGCCGGGCTCCTCGACGGCGCCGGCCTGGACCCCGGCGTGCACCGCCGCGCCCACGCGACCTTCCAACGGCTCGCCGAGGCCGAGGCGACTGTGCACGGCACCTCACCGGACGACGTCCACTTCCACGAGGTCGGTGCCCTGGACGCGATCGCCGACGTGGTCGGTGTGTCCGCGGCGCTGGAGCACCTCGCGCTCGACGAGCTGGTCGTCTCAGCGGTCGCGGTGGGCTCCGGAACGATCACCGGCGCGCACGGCACGATGCCGGTGCCACCTCCGGCCGTCGCCGAGCTGCTCCGCGGCGCTCCGTCGTACGCCGGGCCGGTGGCGATGGAGATGTGCACCCCGACCGGCGCGGCGCTGCTGACCGGCAACGCGACGGCGTACGGACCACAACCGGCGATGTCGGTGCAGCAGATCGGCGTCGGCGCCGGTGGTCGGAACCCGCAGGGTCACGCGAACCTGCTCCGGCTCTTCGTCGGCGAGGCGACCTCCGTGCAGCGGGCGCACGGTACGAACGCGCCGCTCGTCATCGAGACCAACGTCGACGACCTGGACCCCAGACTGTGGCCGAACGTGATCGCGGCGCTGATGCGCGCCGGCGCGTCCGATGCCTGGCTCAGCCCGATCATGATGAAGAAGGGCCGGCCGGCGCACACCCTGCACGTGCTGGTCCCGGGCGACCATGCCGAGCGGGTGCGCACCGAGATCTTCCGGCAGACCTCGACGATCGGTGTGCGTGAGATCGCGGTCGACAAGCACGCACTCGACCGGGCGATGCGCACCGTGTCCGTCGACGGGCACACCGTGCAGGTGAAGCTTGCGATGCACGACGGGACCGTGCTGAACGCCCAGCCGGAGTACGACGACGTCGCACGCGTTGCCGAGGCCACCGGCCGGCCGATCAAGGATGTGCTGGCCGACGCCGTCGCCGCGAGCCGGGACCTCGAACAGAGCTAGGGACACATGGATCTCGCTGCCATCGCGATCACCTTCGGCGCGATCTTTCTCGTCGAGCTGCCCGACAAGACGTTCATCGCCACGCTGGTGCTGTCCACCCGGTACCGGCCGCTCGCGGTCTGGATCGGCGTGGGCCTCGCCTTCGCCGTGCAGACGCTGCTCGCGGTGCTGGCCGGCACGGTGGCCACCCTGCTTCCCGAGCTGCTGATCCAGTCGGTCGCGATCGCGATCTTCCTGCTCGGTGCGGTGATCCTGTTCCGCACCGCGCCGAACGCGGATGCCGAGGAGAAGGAGCAGGAGGAGGAGTACGCCGCGAAGGCGACCGAGCCGCGCACCTTCTTCAAGGCCCTGCTCGCCTCGTTCGTCGTGCTGTTCACCGCCGAGTGGGGTGACCTTTCACAGCTGCTGACCATCAACATGGTCGCGCGCTTCGACGACCCGGTGAGCGTGTTCCTGGGCTCCTGGGGTGCCCTGCTGACGGTCTCCGGCCTGGCGGTGCTGGCCGGCCGCGTGCTGCTGCGGCACATGCGGCTCTCGCTGCTGCACTACATCGGCGCCGGCGTCTGCCTGCTGCTCGCCACCGTGACCGCGGTCGAGCTGCTCCTCTGACGCGCAGCGATTCTGAGCCCGGCTCCCGGCCCGATACTCTTGCGGCTATGACTGGAACTGGCGCAACGGCGCGCCCGGAAACCGTCCATGGCGCTGACAGCGAGGTCGGCCGACTCCGCACGGTGATGCTGCACCGGCCCGGCCCGGAGCTGAAGCGGCTCACTCCGCGCAACAACGACAAGCTGCTGTTCGACGGTGTCCCCTGGGTGAGCCGCGCGCAGGAGGAGCACGACGCGTTCGCGGAGGCGCTCCGCAGCCGCGACGTCGAGGTGCTCTACCTGATGGACCTGCTCGCCGAGACGCTCGAGAGCGAGTCGGCACGCGAGCACGCGATCACCGGTGCGATGTCCAGTCTGCACCTCGGCGACACGCTGCGCAGCTACCTCGACAACGCGCTGCACGACCAGAGCCCCACCGAGCTCGCCGCGTTCCTGACCGCGGGCGTCCGCAACGACGAGGTCCGCGGCGGGTTCGGGCTGGTCACCTCGCTGTTCGCCAGCGACGACTTCCTCATCGACCCGCTGCCCAACCTGCTCTTCACCCGCGACTCCAGCGTGTGGGTCCGCGACCGGGTCGCCGTCACGTCGCTGGCGATGCCGGCCCGCACCCGCGAGACCCAGCTGACCGAGCTGATCTACACCCGCCACCCGCGGTTCGCCGGCACCGACAAGATCCACGGCTGGCACCACGAGCACGTCGAGGGCGGCGACGTCCTGCTGCTCTCCCCCGGCGTCATCGCCGTGGGCGTCGGGGAGCGTACGACGCCCGCCGGCGTCGAGCGTCTCGCGCGGCAGGTCTTCCACGCCGACCTCGCCCACACCGTGCTCGCGGTGCCGATCGCCCAGGAGCGGGCGACGATGCACCTCGACACCGTCTGCACGATGGTCGACGTCGACAAGATCGTGATGTACCCCACCGTCGC
>JAICRS010000013.1 GCA_025966335.1 Nocardioidaceae bacterium | reverse complement strand
TCCGGCGGCAGCGAGTCGAACGGCGCGTGCTGCGCCAGGAAGTCACGCACCTCCGACAGCTCGACGTCCATGGCGTCCATCGTCGCACCGACCTGTCCGGGGTAGGAACCGATCGAAGGACGGTTGGGAGCACGCGCGTTGGCTCTCCGCACGAATGCCGGGAGCCCACGGACTCGCAGGTCGGAGTCAGCGAGCGATCAGTTCCTCCTCTGCCGTCACGGCGACCGGCGCATCCGGGTCCACGCGCGGGAACCTTCTTACCCGAGTGCCACGATTTGTCAGTTTGAGTCCGCAGTGACTGGATCGGGACGAACGACGGGAGCCCATTGTCCTGTGAGGACGGGGCTTGGAACTACCGACGTACGTCGGCTGTCCGCTTGCCGAGCAGGAAGCCCAGCGCGAGCATCCCGATACCGAGCACGAAGTGCAGCCAGTCATCGGCGGTGTTCAGCGGCACGAAGTTCGCGCTGCTGTCCTTGTCGATCACCAGCCCGTAGAGCCACAGCACCAGGTAGATCGCGCCCCCACCGATGAGAAAGGCCCGTGCGCCCGAGAAGCTCCGCGCCATCGCGAGCCCGGCGATACCGAAGAGCAGGTGCACCAGGTTGTGCAGGACGGAGATCGCGAAGATGCCCAGCAGCTGAGCCTCACCGTGGTGGCCGGCGAACTCGAGCGGGTAGATGTCGGTCGTGATTCCCGGCACAAAGCCCAGGATCCCGACCAGGAGGAATACTGCGCCTACTGCGGCTGCGGCCTTCTGCACGTTGGTCGCGGTCATGCGTCCGGCGGTCGCATCGTGGGTCATGTCGCTCACTCCCTCGTTGTGTTGGTGTACGGGCGCCGGACCGATCCGTCGTCGTGCGACCAGGCGCCGACCAGGGAATACCCGGCATCGCTGAAATCAAGCCTTCCTCCGCGCGTGAAGGAGAGAGTGCGTGGACGTCCGCGATCCAGATGCCCACGCCCGTCGTCAGCCCGTGCCGCGTTCTTTGCGCGGCGACTGGGTAACGATCGGCATGGTTGTACCGACGAAGCTCCCGCAGCGATGGTCGGCCGGAGCTCTTGGGCAGGTGCTCGCCGGCATCACAAGGGCCGTCGCCGCACTCCGCGTTCCGGCGAAACCGCTGCACCCGCACGGCGATGTGGTCCTCGGCGAGCTCCGCCGAGCCGGTCTTGACCCGCCCACGGGCGTGCCGTGGCTGGACAGCTCAGGCACCGACATCGTGCTGGTCCGCCTGTCCCGCGCGGTCGGGCTGCCAGCACCGGTCCCGGACATCTTCGGTCTGGCCCTCCGCGCGCCCGTCGGTGAACGACACGGCGACCTGCTTTTCGCTTCGACCGGTATCAGTAGGGTCGGCAGGTTCGTCCTGCGGCCGCATTTCTCGCCGTCTCGCGGCGCTATGACGACCCTGCTGCCGTACCGAACGCCTCAGGGGCCGACGCTGCTGGCCGTCGTGCCCGGCTCCGGCGACGGGTTCGACGTGATGTGCGCGCGCGTCAACGGGAAGTGGCGTCAGGTCGGCACCTTGACTCTGATGAGTGCCGACGCGGATGCCCTGGTGTCCTTCGACCCAGTGCGCAACACCGTTCCAGGCTTGGAGAACTACGACTTCATTCGCGCACTGAGGGAGCCGGCATACCGAATCGCCCGGCGGAGCAGGCAATGACTGGTGTGGGCCACCGGCCGCGTCTGTTGCCTGCAGTGCGGCCGGGCTCCGATTCCAGGTGTGTCCGTCAGAACAACGGGGTACTCGGCAGTCTGTCCGCTGATCGCTGCTCATGACGGCAGTCGCGACGCAGAAGGGAGACCGACGATGCGGATTGCGGTGACCGGCGCGACCGGAAACATCGGCACGGCGCTGCTGCGTCGGCTCGTGAGCGACGGTGGGCACCAGATCGTCGGTCTCGCCCGCCGGCTTCCGGACGACCCCGCGGCCGCGCCGGGCGGCGAGGCGGTTCAGTGGCGGGCGGTCGACCTCACCCACGGCGACGCGGTGCGCACACTCACTGAGGCGTTCCGCGGGGCGGACGCAGTCGTTCACCTTGCCTGGGGCTTCCAGCCCTCCCACGATCTGAGGTACCTCGAGGAGCTCGGTGTCGGCGGCACCAGGCGGGTTCTCGAGGCAGTCACCGCGTCCGCCGTACCGCACCTGGTGCACATGTCCTCGGTCGGCGCCTACTCCCCCAAGTCCGACGACGCGCACGTCGACGAGTCCTGGCCGACCGGCGGGGTCCACAGCTCGCGCTACAGCGTCCACAAAGCCGCGGCCGAGCGGCTCCTCGACCAGCACCAGGCGGCCGGACACGACACGCTCCTCAGTCGGATGCGCCCCGGCATCGTCGGGCAGCGTACGGCGGGCAGCGCGCTGCTGCGGTACGGCGTACCGGCGATCGTGCCCTCGGCGGTGCTCGACCACATCCCTGTCCTGCCGCTCGACCGGGGACTCCGGATCCCGATGGTCCACGCCGACGACGTGGCGGACGCGGTCGTCCGCGAGCTCGACCGGAAGGTGGGCGGGGCGTTCAACCTGTCCGCGGAGCCGCCGATCACCACGGACCGGATCGCTGACGTACTCGGGGCGCGCCCGATCCATGTGCCGTCGGGCGTCGTACGCGCGGCTATGTCTGCGGCCTGGCACGCCCGGCTCCAGCAGGTCGACACAGGCTGGCTGGACATGGGTTTCGCGCTGCCGCTGCTCGACTGCTCGCGGGCTTCCCGCGAGCTCGGCTGGTCGCCTGATGTCGACGCCGTGACGGTCTTTCGCGAGGTCATCGATGGAATGCGCGAGACCGCTGCGGCCCGGACGCCGGTGCTGCGGCGCCGCAGCGTCCCGCGTGCCCTGCGCGACTTCGTCCGACGTGGACCGGTTGCCGAGCGGAACCGGCCCTGACCACGGCCACGGGCACCAGTCCGCGCCCCGCTCCCCTGCTGCGCGCTGCTCACATCGGCCCGACCATCGCGGTCACGACGGTGGTCGTACTGCTCGCGGTCTCGACAGATCTCGAGACGAGCGCGGCGGTCGCGGTGACGGCCGGTGTCTTCGCCGGCCAGCTGACGATCGGGTGGGGCAACGATCTCGTCGACGCGTCCCGCGATCGTGTCGTCGGGCGGCCCGACAAACCGCTCGCGAACGGTGAGCTGTCCCGGGGCGTCGTCGTCCGGTGCCTGGTGGTCGCCGCGGTGGCGTGCTGCTGTCACTGCTGGCCGGGTGGCGCAGCGGCCTCGTGCATCTGTGCGTCGGGGTCGCGGCCGGACACGCGTACAACCTCGGGATGAAGTCGACCCCGTGGTCATGGCTGCCCTACGCGCTGGCGTTCGGCACGCTGCCCGCGGTCGTCACGCTCGCCGGCGACACCCCGCAGTGGCCGCACCCATGGATACTCGGCATGGCCGCCGCCCTCGGCGTGGGGGCACACTTCCTCAACACCCTCCCCGACTTCGACGACGACGCGGCCACCGGTGTCCGTGGCCTGCCGCACCGGCTCGGTGCCACGGCGACGCGGGTGGTCGGCACGCTGCTCCTGGTCGCCGGTTCGGTCGTCGCCGTGCTTGGACCCATGGGGCCACCGGCGACGTGGACCCTGGCCACGCTGGGGCTCGTCATTCTCCTCGGACTGTTGGCGCTGTCCGGCCGCGGAAAGGCTCCGTTCTACGCCGCGATGGCAATCGCGCTCATCGACGTCGTGCTGCTGGCCGTGGTCAGCGCATGATCTGGGACCTCGCCGTGGTCGGCGCCGGGCCGGCCGGTGCCGCGACGGCGATCGGCGCGATGCGAGCCGACCCGAGCTTGAAGGTGGTGCTGCTGGACCGCGCCGACTTCCCGCGGGACAAGGCCTGTGGTGACGGGATCGCACCGCACGTGATCGACCTGCTGGAGGACGCCGGCGTAACCGGCATCGTCGACGACCGGGTGCCGGTGCCGCGACTGCGGCTCAGCCGAGGTGGCCTGTCCGCGGACCGGGACATGGCTCGGCCGACGTTCGTGGTCCCCCGGACTGTGTTCGACCACCGGCTGGTGGAAGCGGCGCAGTTTGCCGGTGCCGAGCTGGTCCGGCACCGCGTGCGGACCGTCGACGACACCGGTTCAGAGCTGGCGGTGGACGACACGTTCCGGGCACGGGTGATCGTCGGTGCGGACGGCGCCCACTCGGTGGTCAGGCGCGCGCTCGGCATCGCCCCAGGACCGATGGCGGTGGCGCTGCGCGGCTACGCCCCGGTGCCGTCCGGCCGCGAGGCCGCTCAGGCCATCGTGTTCGACACCATGCGCCGGTCGGCGTACGCGTGGTCCTTCGACCGCGGCGACGGGATCGCCAACGTCGGGTACGGCGAGATTCTTGACCACCGGCGCGGACGGCCGACCAAGGCCTGCCTGCTCGAACGGCTCGACGCGTTGCTGCCCGACGCCGCGGCCCGGGGATCCGACTGGCGCGGCCACCAGCTGCCGTTGTCCAGCGGGGCCTGGCGCCCTGTCGACGGCCGGATCCTGCTCGCCGGCGACGCCGCCGGGCTGGTGAATCCGCTGACCGGCGAAGGCATCTACTACGCCGTCGCCACCGGCCTCGCCGCCGGACGCGCCGCCGCGAACGCGGTTGCGGCCGGCGAGCCGGCCGACGCGGGGGCGCGCTACCGACGACAGACCGCGCCGATCCTCGACAGCCACCTGCGCCACATCCAGGTCGCCGCCCGGCTCTGCCGGTCCGGCGCCGTGATCGACGCCGGGCTGCGCTCGTCGGCGGCCGACCAGCGCGTCTTCGACGATCTGGTGGAGCTGGGTCTCGCGCGGGGAAAGATCTCCGGCACCGTAGTGCGCGGGCTCGCCCAGGGCATGTTCGGACGGGCTCGGGGGCACGGTGCGACGCATCACAAGGAGGGGGAAGAGCCCTGAGGCCGGTATGGTCACGGCTCATGAGAGCACCGCACCCCACGCACCAGCAGCTCGTGGCGTTGCCGGCGTACGTCGAGCAGCCGGTCCCGATCGCTTTCGAGGACGTCAACGGCCACCTCAACGTCCGTCACTACACCGGCATCGCGAGCGAGGGGCTCGACGAGTCGTTGGTCGAGATGGGAATACCGCAGAACTGGCCGGCGAGTGGGCACGCGTGCTTCTCTGCCGAGCACCACCTGGTCTATCTCGCCGAACTGCGCACCGGCGACAGGATGTCGGCGCGAGTGCGGCTGCTCGGGCGTGCCGAGCGGGCCGCCCACGCGCTGGTCTACCTGCTCGACGATTCACACCAGCGCCTGAGCTTCGTGATGGAAGAGATCTTCCTCCACATCGACCTCGAGACCCGCCGTACGGCCCCCTGGCCCGACGACGTCGCGGCCGCCCTCGACCAGCGCATCGCCGCGGATGCCGAGCTGCCCTGGGAACCGGACGTATCCGGCTCGATGGCCCTGCGCTGAGGTCTCAGCGCCTTCCAACGGGCCGACACGATCCGGCCTGGATGGCCAGTCCCGCGAGGCCCAAGAGGAGTCAGCGGTAGATCAGGTCCTGCGGACGCGCGCCACCGCCTCGACGTGCTTGGGCACGTCGTCCACCACCATTGCGTCCACTCCGGCCCGGGCAAGGGTCCGTGCCCGTCGCGTCGAGGGGCACCACACCAGCAGCTGCCTCTGGGTGCTGTGCACCTGGTCGATCAATCGCTCAGGCGCCGGCACGCCCGACCACCCACTGGACGCGTTAGCCCACAGCGATCCGGCATGGGCAGCCAGGACCTGGACGTCGAGGTGTGCGGCGGCCGCCACCGCGTGCGCGATGGGGAACCGAAACCAGGTCAGCAGCCCGAGCGCCAGCGAGGGCATCTCCTCGCGCATGTGACTCAGTGCCGCCGGATCGAAGGAACATGCGAGGGCCGGTCGGTCCCCGAGAACCCGGTTGCACGTCTGAGCCAGCAGCGCCGCGGTGGTCGAGCTGCCCAGGCTGCTGGCGTCGGGAAGCGACGACTTGACGTCGAAGACCACGCCGGCATCCGACGGGAGCGCGTCGAGCAGCTGGCTCACCGAGACGGGACCCTGCCGCGCTGCCTGCTCCGCCGTCACCTCGGCGAGGAGAGTGCCATCGGGAAGATCGGGATCGTGCGAGACGACCAGCTCGTCGTCGGCGGTGCGCTGCACGTCCACCTCAACCCAGGTGGCGCCGGCCTGCAGCGCTGCGAGGAAACTGTCGATCGTGTTGCCGCGAAAGCCGTCGACCAGTCCTTTGCCGATGCCGCGGTGCCCCACGATTGTTGGCGTCTCCGTGAAGACGGGCCAAGCCATGATGGCTTCCTTCCTCAGTGCTCGAGGTGGTCCTCTGCCAGGCGGACCGTCCGCTCGGCCAACTCGTCGATGCGGACGCGGTCGAAGTCGCGAACCGCGCTCCGGACATGCACGTGAGTGGTCCCGACGAGCTCGGCTGGTACCGCACCGGCGCCGTGCAGAGCACCGTAGACGCTGCCGACCGTTGCCCCGGTGGAGTCGGTGTCCCGTCCCCCGGAGATCGTCAAGCCGACCGCCTCCATGAAAGACGACCCCCACAGCAGGCCGACGGCGATCAGGGCTGCGTTGTTGATCGTGTGCACCCACGGGTAGTGCCCCAGTGTCTCGTCGACGTGGTCCAGCGCATCGGTCGCGGTGCTCCCCGCGCCGTGCAGCTCCATGACCCGACGCAGCGCCTCGGCCAGTCGGGACCGCGGCGGTACGACGGCCAGGGCGAGCTCGAGTGCATCCGCAGCGGTCTCGACGCACAGGGCCGCGGATGTCAGCGCGGCAGCCCACATCTCGCCGTAGGCGCCGTTGGCGACGTGGGTCAGTCGGGCGTCGACCAGCGCCAGGCGAGCCGCCTCCGCCGGGTCGCCGGGCGAGACGTAGCCGAACACGTCGCCTCGGATCAACGCACCGATCCATTCCCGGTACGGATTGTCGTACGTCGCGGTCGCGGGCGGACGAAGACCCTGGATCAGGTTTCGGTACGCCGCCCGCTCAGCGGTGTAGGTCTGGGTGAAGGGAACCCGGTCCAACCACGCCGTCGCGATCTGCTCGGTGCGCACACCGCGGCCGTGTCGCTCGAGCACGTGCAGCCCGAGAATCGTCCAGTCGATGTCGTCATCGCGAGGCACATCGGTGAACCGACCTGCGGCTGCGACCGGTGCCGAGGGATGGAGTGCCCGTACGCCCGACGGCAGAGGGTCGAGCAAGGGGAGATAGCCCGTCTGCGGCCACTGATCAGCCGCGCGAAGGTAGATCTCCATCTCGCCGCGCGACAGGCCCTCGACCGGCTTGCCCAGGGTGTTGCCCACCGTTCGCCCTAGCCAGGCGCCGCGGACCCGGTCCTTGAGCCGGTCACGCGGTACGGCGAGGCGCCCGACCGTCTCGAGCAAGCCCATCAGCGTGGCATCGTCCTCGGGCTCGACGTAATCCCAACCGGGCGCTCGCTCCAACTCGGCCAGTGCCGCGCGGATCCGCGCGAGGCCCGGGAGGTCGGCTTCCTCGGCGGCCGACCGAGCCTCCGCCTCCAGGGCGCCGACCGGATAACCGCTCAGCCGCAACTGCTCTGCCTCGTCCGGGACGATGTCCCTCGGGTCAAGTACGTCGTGCACGGTTCTGTTTCGGTCCAGTCAGTCGTGGGGCGTGGAACGTCGGTAAGCCTGTTCAGCCCTTCACGGCTCCCGAGATGAACCCCTGGGTGACCTGCCGTTGCAGTGCGATGAACAGCACGATGACCGGCAGGATGGTGATCAGGGTGCCAGCTGCCAAGGGACCGATGTCGACGGTCCGACCGCCCAGGAACAGGTACAGCCCGGTGGTCAGCGGCCGGTACTCGCCGCTTGGGATGTACAGCAAGGGGACCAGGAAGTTGTTCCAGTTCTGCAAGAACGTGAACACCGCTAGGGCACCCACACCGGAGGTCACCAGCGGCAGCATCACCCGGAGGAATATCTGCCACTCCGACGCACCGTCGATCCGGGCCGCCTGGTCGAGCTCCGCCGGGAGGTCGGCGAAGAAGGCTCGCATGAAGAAGGTGCCGAAGGAGACCCCGGTGCTGGCCAGGACAAGGTTCACCCCGACCAGGCTGTCCAAGAGTCCCATCGCCCGCAGCTGGAAGTACAAAGGGATCATGTAGGCGAAGAACGGCACCAGCAGGCCGACGATCACGAGGTAGAACAGGAAGGTCCGGCCGGGGAAGGGCAGCCGCGCGAACGTGTAGCCGCCCATCGTGGAGAGGATGACGACGATCAACGTGCTCGGCACCGACAGCAGGAAGCTGTTGAGCAGGTAGGCGTCGAAGTTGCCGACGTTCCACGCGTTGGACAGGTTCTCCCAGGAGAATGAGGAGAAGAACCCGAAGGGGTTCACCTTCACGTCTTCAGACGTCTTGAACGTCGTCGAGATGGTGAGCACGATCGGGAAGACCATCAGCAGCGACAAGGCGATCAGCAGTCCGTGCCGCCCGAGCGCTGCCCGGGACCTGCGGTTCATGCGCTCTGAGCTCATGCGGTCGTTCCCTGCATGGACAAGCGCCGCTGCAACCGGTTGAGGCCGACAGCGAACGGGATCGACAGCACCATGATCACCAGCGCGAGGGCGGTGCCGTAGCTGATCCGGTTGAGCTGGAAGGCGTTGCTGTAAGCGTACGTACCGAGGACCTCGGTGGCGTCTGCCGGCCCACCTCCGGTCATCACGAAGATGATGTCGAAGACCGCGAACCCGCCGATCAGCGTGATGGTGGTGACCATGAGGAACACCGGCATTATCTGCGGGAGGATGATGTACCGGAGCCGCTGCAACCAGTTGGCCCCGTCCAGCAGGGCGGCGTCGACGATGTCGACATCGACGTTGCGCAGCGCGGACAGGAAGATCACGAAGACGAATCCGATCGTCGCCCAGATCGCGGTGGCGAGCACGGCGTACAGGGCGGTGTTCGGGTCACCCAGCCAGCCGCGCGTCAGCCCGTCCAGCCCCACCGCCTCGAGCGCCTTGTTCAACCAGCCGCGCGACGGTTCGTAGATCCAGCCCCAGACCACGCCGACGGCCACCGGCGGAAGGACGTAGGGAAGGAAGAACATGACCCGGTAGAAGGCGCCCCCACGGCCGATGCCCCAGACCAGCATGGCGTAGACCAGGCCGATGGCCAGCGGTGCGATGGTGCCGAGCACGATCCAGATGACGTTGTTCTTCAACGCCGCCCACACGTCCGGGTCCTGCGCGAGCTCGGTGAAGTTGTCCGCTCCGACCCACGGCGGGGTGGGGTCCAGCCCGTTGAAGTCGACGAACGCGTAGTACAACGCGTTCGCCAGCGGGAACAGCAGGAATACGACCGTGAGGATCAGCAGCGGAGTGACCAGGGCGATCCCGAGCCTGGCCTGCGCCTTGGCGGTGACCTCCGGCACGTCGGTGCGGCGCCGCTTGCGGCGCCGCACCGGCTCCGCCGGCTGGGTCGCCGGCGTTTGCAGGGTCTGCGTCATCCCGGCTCCCGGACCTCGAACGTCATGACCCGGAGGCCGCCTCGAGGTTTGCCGCGACCTCCTCCGGAGTGGCCTGCCCCGTGAAGATCGCCTGCACGCCGTTGTACATCGCCTCGTTGAGCTCCGCGTCGACCATCACGTCGATGTTGTGTCCGAAGTCGCCGCCCTGCCCGAACTGTGCCACGTCCTCGAGTACCTGGGCGAACAACGGCGAGACCTCGAGTGCTTCCGTGTCCAAAGGCACCGGCGGGATGGTGTGCAGGTTCTCGACCGTCCACGTTGCGTGCTCATCGGATGCCAGGAAGTCGAGGAACTCGATCGCCGCGTCCCGTTTCTGGGTGGTGGCCGAGACATACGGACCGGACCCGAGACCACCGGTGAAGATGCCCTGACCGTCCGGCGCGGGGAACGGGATGTAGCCGGCCTCGAAGTCGGCGTTGTCGTCGATCTCGCCGACCAGCCAGCTGCCGGTGGGGAGCATTGCGGCGTCACCGGAGTAGAACTGCGCGATCGCCGTGTCGTAATCGACAGAGGTCGGCGACTTGCTCGTGTAGCCCTCCTCGTGAAGGTCGTTCCAGACGTCCAGCGCCTGAACCACCTCCGGGGAGTCCCAGGACATCTCGCCGTTGAAGAGCTGCTCCATGCCTTCCGAGCCGATGATGCTGGACAACGCCATGCTGAGGTAGTGGCCACCTTCCCAACCCTCCTTGTCACCAAGGGCGATCGGAATGGCGCCGGAACTCTCGATCTGCTCGGCCGCGCGCTGCAAATCGTCGATGCTCTGCGGTGCCTCGAGTCCCAGCTCCTCGAAGATCTGCTTGTTGTAGAAGATGCCGATCGTCTCCATCTCGCCGGGGATGCCGTAGACCTTGCCGTCGATGGTCACCCGCTCCTTGGCGAAGTCGAACACCTCCCAGCCGTGCTCCTCGTAGGCGTCGGTCAGGTCGTAGACCAGGCCGGCCTCCGCGAGGGCGCCCCCGAAGTCCGGGCCGGAGCCCCAGTTGAAGACGTCCGGTCCCTCGCCGGAGCGCAACTGCGTCTGCAGGATCGTGCGCATGTTCTCGAACGGCAGCGTCTGCACGTTGACGGTGTGGCCCGACTCCTCCTCGAAGGTCGCGATGTGGTCCTTCAGGGCCTGCAGCGCCGCGGCATCCTCGGGTTCCTCGATGAGCCACTTGATGGTCTGTGGACCGCTGGCCTGGGTCTCGTCACCCCCGCCAGGCGAGGAGCTGGTGCCGGTGCATGCGGTGGCAACCATGCATATCGTCGCGGCTGCCAGCAGTTTGACGGGTGAGATGCGCATTGCCGAACCCCTGTCACTCGACGGTGCCGCGGACGGACTCCGCAGGTGTCGATATAGTTTCACCGCGAAATTATTGGTGTCAACGGCCACGGCGGAACTGTTACGGAAACACTTCCTGGATGGCGATCACCGCGGCCCCCCGCGCCCACTCATGAAAATCCATCGGCCGGATCACCGGCTCCAGGGCACTCGTCCGCCCCCCGTCGTACGCGTGGCGTCCCGCCCGGAGTGCTGACGGTGCGAGCTCGGCGATCGCGATGCCCTCTCCCGAGAGCACGATCCGCTCGACCCCGGTCAACGAAGTGACCGCCGCTGTCGCGCGACCCAGTGCGTACGCCGCCTCCCCGACGACGCGCGTCGCGACCGGGTCATCGTCCTCGGCGAGCTGGAGGACCTCGTCGTAGGAAACCTCCTCGCGCCGCCCGAACGAGACTGCAGCGCTGATCGCGGCGGAGGTTGCGTAAGCCGTCATGCAGCCCCGATGGCCGACTGGGCACAACGGCCCGTGCGGGTCGACGGGAAAGTGGCTGAACGGGCTCACCAACGTAGGCACCACCTCGTCGTTGATGACCAGGCCGTAGCCGATGCCGGCGCCGATGGTCAGCAGAGCGAAGTGTGGCCACGCTCGCCCGTGCCCGAACCACTGTTGCGCCCGGGTCAGCCCCACTACATCGTTGGCCAGGTACAGCGGTATGTCGATCTCGCCCGCGAGCAGCGAACGGAACGACACTTCGTGCCAGTGCAAGAACGGAGAGTCGGCCACCGTCTCGCCCTTCTCCACCACGCCGCCGACAGTGACACCGACGCCGTGTAGCGCGCGGCCGGCACGGGCCCTGAGTCGTTCGACGAGCGCCACCACCGCACCCAGCACGTCGGCAACGTCGAACGATGGCACGGGGGCAGTCTCACTATCGAGGACCACTGCCCGCAGGTCGGTCACCACGCCGTAGATCGAGTCGGCGGTGAGCTTCACGCCCACGAACCTGTAGTCGTCGGCCACCACGTCGAGCGGGAGCGACGACCGGCCGCGGCCGGGAGTGCGGATCGCGTCCGACTCCACCAGCACGCCCATCTCGACCAACGGCTTGACGATGCGCGTGACCGTGGCGGGCGACAGGCCCATCTTCTTCGCCAGCTGCGCTCGGGACTGAGGACCATGGACGAGCACCTCGACCGCGATCTTGCGCGACAGCGGAGGCAGGTCGGTCGGCATGGCAGCTCCTGGACGAGTACGACTCCGGCAACCGGCGATGGGGGTTCATCCCGCCCGTTGGTTGTGGCATCGTACCCACTAATAGTTTCGCGACGGAACTATTGATGACTCGAGAGGCCCCCGTTGGTTGAGGCAACGACCGTAGACGCTCCGGTGAGCATCGCGTGCGGCAACGTGGGTGTCGTCGTCGATGTGAGCGGTGGAGTCCCGAAGGTCATGCATTGGGGTCGGCCGGTGAGCGATTCCGACTCGGACCTGCTGGCGACGCTCGCGGAGGCCCAGCACGGCGCCGACGGGCTGACCGGCGCCAGTCGGCTCCCAGCCGTGCTTCCCGAGCAGTCGGCCGGCTGGGTCGGCACCCCCGGCCTGGAGGGCCACCGCGAAGGGACCACGTTCACCACCCGATTCGCACACGCCGGCTGGCAGCTCGACGGAGACGCAGCCTCCGGATTCGTGCTTCAGACACACGGAGTGGACGAGGCGGCACAGCTCGCCGTCACCACACTGATCGAGCTTTTCCCCTCCGGAGTGCTACGACTGCGAGCCGCCCTGACCAACACGGGGCCGGTCGGCGACTACACCGTGGACTCCATGCGGCTGGCCCTGCCGGTGCCTGTCGAGGCGCAGGAGATCCTCGATTTCACGGGCCGACACCTGCGTGAACGCACCCCGCAGCGGCATCCCTTCCAGGTCGGCACTCACCTCCGCGAGGGCAGGCGAGGGCGCACCGGCTCCGACGCCAGCCTGCTGATGGTCGCGGGCACCCCGGGGTTCGGCTTCGGTCATGGGGAGACCTGGGGCATCCACACGGCCTGGAGCGGCAACCACGCCACCTTCGCCGAGCTTGCGCTGACCGGGGTGCGAGTCCTCGGCGGCGGCGAGATCTTGCTTCCCGGTGAGGTAGTCCTCGCGCCCGGCGACAGGTACACCACTCCGTGGCTCTACGGGGCGTACGGCGCGGGTCTCGACGCCGTCTCGGCGTCGTTCCACGCGTACCTCCGTGCGCGTGAGGCGCACCCGTGCTCGCCGCGGCCGGTGCTGCTGAACACGTGGGAGGCGGTCTACTTCGACCACGACCTCGAGACGCTGGTCGGCCTGGCAGAACTCGGGGCACGGGTCGGCGTCGAGCGGTTCGTCCTCGACGACGGATGGTTCATGGCGCGCCGCCATGACCGCGCGGGACTCGGTGACTGGCACGTCGACGCTGCGGTGTGGCCTCGCGGTCTCGGCCCCCTGGTGGAGAAGGTACGCGGACTCGGGATGCAGTTCGGGCTCTGGTTCGAGCCCGAGATGGTCAACGAGGACTCCGACCTGGCACGCGCCCATCCGGAGTGGATCCTCGCCCCGGGCGAACGGCTGCCGTTGAGCGGTCGAAGCCAGCAGGTGCTCAACCTGACCATCCCCGAGGCTTTCGACCAGGTGCTGGAGCAGATGAGCGCCCTCATCGCCGAGCACGACATCGACTACGTGAAGTGGGACCACAACCGGGACCTGCTCGAGGCCGGTGACCGCAGCAGCGGGCAGCCGCGGGTACACGCGCAGACGTTGGCGGTCTACGCCCTCATGGACGAGCTCAAGCGCCGCCACCCCGACCTGGAGGTCGAGTCCTGTTCGTCAGGCGGTGGACGGGTCGACCTCGAAGTGCTCGAACGGACGGACCGCGTATGGGCCAGCGACTGCATCGACGCCCTGGAACGGCAGCGCATCCAGCGATGGACCGGTCTTCTGCTGCCCCCTGAGCTGATCGGCTCGCACGTCGGCGCGGCCAGCGCGCACACCACGCACCGCACACATTCCCTGGCCTTCCGTGCCGCCACCGCACTGTTCGGGCACTTCGGGATCGAGTGGGATCTGCGTGAAGCGTCCGCCGCAGAGCTCGACGAGCTCGCTGCCTGGATCCGGCTGTACAAGGACGAGCGCGACCTGCTGCACGGCGGCACGATGGTGCACTGCGACTATCCGGACGAGACGTACTGGGCGCACGGCGTGGTCAGCCAGGACCGGCGCCAAGCCCTCTTCTGCTTCGTCGCGATGGACACGATGCCGGCAGCGCAACCAGGCCGCGTCCGCTTACCAGGGCTGGATCCATGCCTGCGCTACCGAATCGAGCCGGTGCAGCTGTCGGCCCCGGCACTGGTCCAGACGCGCAGCGGCTACCCATCGTGGTGGACCGAGGTCATGGCCGTCAGCGGCAGGACGCTGGCGAACGTGGGACTCCAGGGACCGATGCTCTACCCCGAGCAGGCATTGCTGTTCCGTCTCACGGCAGAGCACGAAGGCAACGGAAGGTAGGAAGCGTGGGACGAGTCGTCCGGTTCACCGGTCCCCGTCAGGCAGAGGTCGTCGACTACGACGTTCCTGAGCCTGGCCCCGGTCAGGCGCTGGTACAGACCCTCTACTCCGGCATCTCCGCGGGAACCGAGCTGACCGCCTACAGGGGAAGCAACCCCTACCTCGCCAAGCAGTGGGACGCCGACCGACGCCTGTTCATGACCGGAAGCACGAGCCAGGCCTATCCCCTCGAAGGCTGGGGATACGAGGAGGTCGGCCGGGTCACCGACGTCGGCTCGGAGGGTGACCGGGACCTCGTGGGCCAGCTGGTGTGGGGTGCTTGGGGGCACCGCAGCGCGGCGCTCCGCCCGGTCGAGTACCTGCGGCCGCGCACGATGCCGAATGATGCGCGCCCGATCAGTGGCATCTACGCGAAGATCGGCGCCATCGCCCTCAACGCCGTGCTCGACGCAGACATCCACGTCGGCGAGAACGTCGTGGTGTTCGGCGCCGGGGTCCCCGGCCAGATCACCGCTCAGCTGGCTCGGCTCAACGGAGCGCATGTCACGGTGGTCGACCTGCTCCCCGCCCGACGGGTGATGGCCGAGCGCCTGGGCGCCCATGCGGTGCTGGATCCCAGCACAGAGGACGTTGCCGCAGCGGTCCGTGCGGCAACCGGCAACCGCGGGGCCGACGTCGTGATCGAGATGAGCGGCAGCTACCACGCTCTCGAGGAGGCGGTGCGGACCGCGGCGTACAGCTCCCGCGTCGTGGCTGCCGGCTTCTTCCAGGGAGCAGGTACGGCACTGCAGCTCGGCGACGAGTTCCACCACAACCGCATCTCCATCGTCGGATCGCAGATCTCCGGCGTGGCACCGCACCTGCAGCACCGCTGGAATGAGCTCCGCATGTCGAACACCGCGCTGGCGCTGGAGCGCGAGGGAAGGCTGCAGCTGGAGGAGCTGATCACCCACCTCGTGAAGGCGGAGGATGCTGTTTCCGCGTTCGAGATGCTCGACACCACACCGGACGAGGCGTTGCAGGTGGTCCTGGACTACGGGACGGACCGATGAACGCGCCAATGTCCAAGGGCGCAGTGCGTTGGGGAATCCTGGCCACCGGAGGGATCGCGCGCCTGTTCACCAAGGACCTGCTCGCGCATGGGCACCACGTCACCGCCGTCGGGTCCCGGTCGCAGGCCAACGCCCGGTCCTTCGCCGACCAGCTCGACATCGAGCGGGCACACGGTTCCTATGACGCGCTCGTCTCCGACCCCGACGTCGACGTCGTGTACGTCGCCACGCCGCACAACGTCCATGCCGAGAATGCGATCGGTGCCCTGGCGCACGGCAAGCACGTGCTGGTGGAGAAGGCGTTCACGGTCAACGCCGCCGAGGCGCAGAAGGTGGTCGACCTCGCCCGTAGCCGGGGACTGCTGGCGATGGAGGCGATGTGGACCCGTTTCCTGCCGCACATGCGTTTTGTGCGCGAGACCGTGAGCAGCGGCAGGATCGGCGAGGTGAGGTCTGTGCATGCGGACCACACGCAGAAGCTCACGTCCGATCCGGCGCACCGGCTCAACAACCCGGCGCTCGCCGGTGGGGCCTTGCTGGATCTAGGCGTCTACCCGCTTTCGTTCGCCCATGACATCCTCGGTGCACCGGATCAGGTGACGGCCGTGGCGACGATGAGAGATACCGGCGTCGATGCGTCAGTCGCCACCGTGATGACGCATCGCAATGGTGCGGTGTCGACGACGTACTCCACCATGGAGAGCCGGGGTCCGAACCGGGCAGTCGTTCTCGGCAGCGAAGGCCGTATCGAAATCGATTCGGTCTGGTACTCCCCCGCACCCGTCAGCGTCTACGACGCACGCAACAAGCCGGTCGACTCCTTCAATGAGCCGGTCACCGGACGCGGAATGCAACACCAGGCGGCTGAAGTCGAGCGCCTGCTTACGGCAGGTGAGACGGAGAGTCCGTTGATGACACTGAACGACTCCGTAGAAGTCATGGAGACCATGGACAGGATCCGGGCCACCATCGGGCTTCGCTACCCCGCCGAGTAACGAGCCAGGAGTGGACGACGGGGTGATGAGGCAGTGACGAACGGACGCGTGGCGGTGGTCGGCTCTGCCAACCTGGACGTCGTGGTCTCTCTCGACCGCTTTCCTCGTTCCGGCGAGACGCTGCTAGGACAGGGCCTGCAGCACGTCGCGGGTGGCAAGGGACTCAACCAGGCCACCGCCGCCGCGCGACACTTCCCCTGCACGTTCATCGGCTGCGTCGGCAACGACGAGGCCGGTGATCTGCTGCTCACGCATCTGGAGGCCGCCGGTGTCGATACAGCGCACGTGACCCGCGTCGAGGAAGCGACCGGTCGGGCATTCATCCAGGTGACTCCCGACGGCGAGAACACCATCGTGGTGATGGCACTGGCTAACCGGCGTCTGAAACCGGACATCGTCCGCCGCGCTCTCGACTCGGCCCGACCAGCAGTTGTGCTGACGCAGCTGGAGATTCCGCTCGAGAGCGTAGAGGCCGCAGCCGACTGGACCTCCCGTCATGGGGCCCGATTCCTGCTGAACCCCAGCCCGGTCCGGGAGCTGCCGAACGATCTGCTCGCCGTCTGCGATCCGCTCCTGGTCAATACCGGCGAGGCAGTCTCACTACTCGGTGACGCACCGGATGTGGCCACGTCACAAGGTGCCCACTACGCCGCAAACCTCGCCGGCCGGCTCGCGGAGCATGTCCGTACAGTCGCCGTCACCGACGGTGCCCGCGGAGTGACGGTGGCGCGCGCGCCAGACCAGGCAACGCACATCGAAGGCGTCGGTGTGACCGCGGTCGACACCACCGGCGCAGGCGATGAGTTCGCCGGAGCCCTGGCCGCCACTCTGTCTGCGGGGAAGACACTTGAGTCGGCGGCTGACATGGCAAACCGGGCTGCGGCCAGAATCGTCTCGGTCCCCCGTGCGAAGCGCTTACCCGCGGCCGGCACGCTCGGGCATCATGAGCCGCCGACCGAGATGTCTCCCGACCGGCCTAGGGGGTGAGCTGAATCTTCACCCCCCGGGCCGCTCGAAAGGTCTCGAAGGCGTCTTCGAAGCGGTCCAGCCGGAATCGATGGGTTATGAAGTCGGACGGGTCAATGGCTCTCCGCAGGTAGAGAGCGGCGGCGCGCTCGAAGCTCCGCTTCACCGCACGAGCTCCGGTGATCGTGATCTCCTGCATGAGGATTCGCTCCGGCCGAACGGCGACTGTCGCATCAGCGGGAGTAACCCCGAACTGAAGGAACGTGCCGCCAGGAGCGACCCGCTCGATGCCGTCCTGTATGGCTGCGGGAACGCCGGTGCAGTCCACGACGACGTCGTACTCCTCATCCCTCTCCAGTTCCAGAGCCGACAACCCCGTGTCAGTTGCGCCTACTTTCGCTGCGAGGGCGAGTCGTTCCGGGTTGAGGTCGATCACCGCCACCTCGGTGGCACTCGTTTGGCTCGACAACGCTGTGAGCATGAGCCCCATTGGCCCGGCGCCATAGATCAGCACGCGCGCTGCAAGCTGAACACCGACGACGTCGAGCCCGTGTACGGCACACGACAGAGGCTCGACCAGCGACGCGTCCATGAGTTGGTCGTCTGGCATCACGACGCAGTTCGCCGCCGGCACTGTGACGAACTCTGCCGCGGCGCCGTGCCGGGTGACGCCGACGGCTTGAGTGTTGCGACACAGATTTTCGAGCCCACGCCGACAGTTGTCGCATCGTGCGCAGTAGATGTTCGGATCGGCCGTGACGCCTTGGCCGACCTTCAAATCGGTGACGGACGAGCCGAGCCCCACGATACGTCCGGAGAACTCATGGCCGGGGACGATCGGGTACTTGGCAATGTATTGGCCGTCCACGATGTGGAGATCCGTTCCGCAGAGGCCTACTGACGCCACCCGTACAACGACTTCATCGGCACTGGGGCGGGGGTCAGGAAGCTCGGTCAGCTCGAGTTCACCTGGGCTAGTGACGAGTACGGCCTTCAAGAGCCCTCCTGGGTTCGAGGCTGCTTACAGCCGGATGGACATCTACGGAATGCCGTCGCTCGCTGTGGTGAGCACCATGAGGACAACGGTCGGATCCTATTCCGAGGCTGGTGGGGTATCTGCACTGAATCGAAGTGGATCACGCATGTCGCCGGTTGCGGAGCGCTGCGAGTCGTCAGCGTGGATCGTGGGCTGGAGCCGGTGTTGGGTGCGGAACAGGAACATCGCGGTCGCGCCGACCACCGGCCCGCGACCGGACAGCCGATGGCAAGGCCGCCGACTGAACCTGAAGACGCGGAACTCCGAGCTACGCCGCAGAAACAGACGAAGGAAGACGGCCCACACATGGCACATCACCTCGCTGACCAGCCTTCCTCTCAGCCGACCGACTCTTGGCCGAGACCGCGTGCAACCCGCAGCACCGATCCCGGCCATCTGACCGGGGTGAGCAATCCCGTTCGCGTTCACGCTCGACAGCAGCGCACCACCAACCTTGACCAGGAGACCACCATGAGCGTCCGGACCGACCCAGCTAGTCGGCGACACCGCAGACCTGAACCAACAGGGGCCGCCACAGAGCGCCGCCCCGCCGGGCGAACCATCGTCGGCTCCGTCGTCGCCGGCGGCGTTGCCGCGCTGCTACTGAGCCTGGTCGTGTTCGCCGGAGGCAGCGAGGCCACCATCACCGGCGCCCTGCTGCTCGGCTTCGGGTTCGGCTGGGCCCTGCTGGCGGCCCTGACGGTGCGCCGCACCCGGCAGCCGCAGCGCTGGGCGTTCGTCCCGGCGGTCGCCATGGGCGCCACCGGGACCGCCCTCGTGGTCTTCACGCCAGGCGATCAAACGTTGACTGCGCTGAACTGGGTGTGGCCGCCGCTGATGTTGGCGCTCGCAGTGTGGATGTTCGTCCAGATGCGCCGCTCGGTGACCGGTAGGGCACGCTGGGTGCTCATTCCGGTGATCTCCCTGCTGGCGCTGGCCTCGGTCGGCGCCACCTACGACAACATTGCGCGCAGTGGCGGCCCCGACGACGCCGCCCCGGGGAGGCTGTACGACGTCGGCGATCACCGGCTGCACTTGGACTGCCACGGCCACGGTTCACCCACCGTCGTGCTCGCCAACGGGATGGGTGGGGTTTCCGTAGCCTGGGCGCGGATCGCCGCCCCCGTCGCCGCGACCACCCGCGTCTGCGCCTACGACCGCGCCGGGCAGGGCTGGAGCGACGAGGCCGCGAGCCCCCGGGACGGCATCGAGTCAGCCGAGGATCTGCACACGCTCCTCGCCGTCGCTGGCGAGCACGGCCCTTACGTCCTGGTCGGGCACTCCACCGGCGGGACCTACGCGATGACGTACGCCGCCCGCTACCCCGAGCAGGTCGCCGGCATGGTGCTGCTGGACAGTTCCAGCCCCGAGCAGTTCACCCGGATGCCCGCCTTCCGCGGCCAGTACGCAATGATGCGCCGCGCGTACGCCCTGCTGCCGACGCTGAACCGCCTCGGCCTAGGGCGCCTGATCCCCGACGGCTCCCACCTGCCGACCGCCGAGGCCGCGAAGGTCATTGCGGTCACCTCTGCCCCGCAGGCCTACCGCAACCAACGGGACGAGGTGTCGGTCATCCCTGAGGTCTTCGCCCAGGCCCAGGCGCTTGACACGCTCGACGACCGACCGCTCGCCGCGCTCACCGCCTCCGCGACCAGCCTCGGCACCGATGGCTGGGTCGGCGCCCAGGACCAGCTCGCCGCGCTGTCATCCAACTCAGTCCACCGGACCGTGCACTCCACCCACACCGGCCTGCTCGAGGACGTCCGCCCCGCCGCGGCTTCGGTCCGCGCCATCACCGAGGTCATTTCCTCAGTCCACACCGGCACGCCGATTCCCTCCCGGTGACCTGCACGCCCGCTCAACCTGCGACCGCGGGTTGCGCTAGACCGTCTACCGCGCCATCGAGCGGCACCGCGACAGCACCGCCGAAGACGCCGACCTGTTCGGCGTCGGGACGGCCTGGTTGATGGCCGTCTCGGTTGCGGTGGCGGGACAGCGGCGCCGGTCTTCCCCTCCCACCACCTGCTCCCGGACGCCGGATCCACGTGGGCCGTCCGGCCGACGGCGCGACGCAGTCGGCGGAAGGCTGGCAGGATGACGGCATGACCACCCAGATCGTTCTGGTCCCCGGCTTCTGGCTCGGCGCGTGGGCGTGGGATGCCGTCGCGCCGCTGCTCGCCGACCGCGGGTACGCCGTCACCACGCTGACCCTGCCCGGCCTCGAGCCGGACCATCCCGCCCGCGGCGAGGTCACGCTCGACGACCACGCCGAGGCCATCGCGGCCGTCCTCGATCGCGGCGTCGAGCGGCGCGTGCTCGTTGTCCACAGCGGGGCCGCACTGCCGGGCACCATGGTGCTTGACCGCCACCCCGACCTGGTCGACCACGTCGTATTTGTCGACACCGCGCCGGTCCGCGACGGCTACGCCATGAACGCCGACCTTGAGGACCCTGAGTTTCCTCTGTCGGCGGCGTGGGAGAGCGAGATGGCCGACGGCAGTATGCGCGATCTCGACGACGAGCAACTGCAGACGTTCCGGGCCCGCGCCGTACCGCAGCCGGGACACACCGTCAGCGGCCAAGTGCTTCTGTCCAACCCGGCTCGGCTGGCTGTGCCCGGAACTGTGGTCTGCACCGCCTTCCCCAGCACGGACTATCGCTCCTACGCCGAGCAGGGTGCGGGCTTCCTCGCGGGATTGCTGGATCACACCCCTCTTGCTTACGTCGATCTGCCTACGGGGCACTGGCCGATGTGGTCGCGGCCCGTCGAGCTCGCCGACGTCATCGACCGAGCTGCAGGCGGCTGAGGAGGTCTGGGTTTAGGACAGCGTGGCTTTCGGCGACCTCCGGTTTACCGGATCCACTCGAGGTTGAATGCCGCCTCGGCTCGCATCAGTGAGCGCTGAACTACTGTCAGGCGAAAGCGCAAATCTCGACCGAGCGTGACCCGCCCAAGTTGCGCGCGCGCCGCGGCCGCGAGGGCGTGGCTGATTCAGTGCATGACATCGCCGCTGTTGGGTCCCAGCGTCTGACCACCGGAGCCTTCGGAGTCCGGCAGGCCTGGATCTGGCTTCCAGCCGTGAAAGCCACCTCACAAGGACCTGCGGCCACAGCCAAGTGTACGGCGCCGGTCAGTTCACGTGCGGGTCCTCCGACGCGGCGACGTCATCGGCGGGGTCCTGCCCAGAAGCCCGGACCAGCATCCGTTCGCCGGGGCGTCCGAAGATGCTCAAGACCTCGGCGGGCCCATCCCCGGCGCTGCCAAACCAGTGCGGCACCTGTGTGTCGAACTCCGCTGCCTCACCTACCCCGAGCACCAGGTCCTGGTCGCCGAGGATGAGCCGCATCCGCCCCGAGAGGACGTAGAGCCACTCGAACCCGTCATGCGTTCGCGGCACCGGGTTCGACTGCGCCGTCGGGATGACGATCTTCCACGCCTGGATGCCACCCGGCCGCGTCAACGGCAGCACCGTCCGCCCGTTCACCCGCCGCGGCTTCAACCGGATACGTGGGTCGCCGACCTCCGGTGCCCCCACCAAGTCGTCCAACGGGACCCGGTAGGTCTGCCCGAGCGGCAGCAGCAGCTCCAAGCTCGGTTTCCGTTGCCCCGTCTCCAGGCGGGACAGCGTGCTTTTCGACATGCCCGTCAACCTCGCCGCCTCCGTCAACGTCAGACCTCGCTGCGCCCGCACCCGGCGCAGCCGAGACCCCACCAAGTCCAAGGCCGCCGAGATCCGCTCGTCGTCGGCCGGCACCGCCTTGGGGGAGGAACCGCGTGGATCGGCGCGAGTTGCTCTGGGGGTCCCTTGTGGAGCGTTGCCGCGCTTGGGGGTGGATGAGCTCATGCGCTGATTGAACCGCTCCATTCCCGGAAATGGCAACAACCATTGCCGGCCGCGCCGCAGCGGGCGACTCTCGTGTCATGCGCACGAACGACACCCCGAAGACCCCGACTACTCACAGCCACGACGTCGTCATCGTCGGCGGCGGCGCAGCGGGACTCTCCGCTGCCCTGGTTCTCGGCCGCGCTCGCCGACGCGTCGTCGTCGTCGATGCCGGCCAGCCTCGCAACGCGCCCGCCGCACACATGCAGGGGTTCCTCGGCTCCGACGGCCTGGCCCCGGCCGAGCTCCTCGCCCGCGGTCGCGCCGAAGTTACCGGCTACGGCGTCGAGCAGGTCGCTGGCACCGTCGCCAGCATCACCCGCTGCGACACCACGACCGCGTCAGCCCACTCCCTGCTCCGGTTCCAGGTCGCTCTGGTCGACGGGACCACCCTCGAGACTCGCACGGTACTGGTGACCACCGGCCTAAGAGACCGGGTCCCCGACATCCCCGGCGTCCGCGAGCGATGGGGACGCGACCTCCTCCACTGCCCCTACTGCCACGGCTACGAAGTCGCCGACCAGCCCGTCGGTGTCCTGGCCGGCGACCAGGCCACCACCGCCGAGACCCTGGCGCACGCCCACCTCATCCGGCTGTGGTCCGACGACGTTGTCTTGTTCGCCAACGGCGCCACCCTGACTGCGTCCCAGCGCGAACAGCTCGTCGCCCGCGCCATCGGCATCGTCGACGAGCCCGTCGTCAGCCTCGCCGTCGACGACAATCACCTCACCGGTGTCGTCGTAGCGGGTGGCCGCATCGTGCCCCGCACCGCCATGTTCGTCCGACCGCAGTTCGTCCCCAACGACACCCTGCTCATCGACCTCGGCTGCACCGTCCGCGACACCGGCTGGGTCCACGTCGACGCCACGGGCGCGACCAACGTCCCCGGCGTCTGGGCCGCCGGGAACGCCACCAACCCCCGCGCCCAGGTCATCACCGCCGCCGGAGAAGGGTCCGCAGCCGCTATCGCCATCAACAACAGCCTCGTCGAGGAAGACCTCCCCACCGCCGTCACCAACTTCCGGCACGGACTCCCGGTCTAACCCCGGCTCGTCGAGCCCCGCCGACAACCACCCCAGAACCTCACACGGCCCGACCCGCAGCTCTCAGCTGCACGTCGGCACTCCCTAGCACGCCCAGTCACCGCTTCAACGAAGGAGAATCACCATGACCACCCACGCCAGCCCGAGTCCTGCCGTCACGTCCGCACCCGTCCCGGTCGGCCCGCCCAGCAAGCATCAGCTCGCCATCATGATCTGGGTCGCCGTCTTCCCGACCCTCACCGTGCTGAACCTGACCATCGGCCC
>JAICRS010000195.1 GCA_025966335.1 Nocardioidaceae bacterium | reverse complement strand
GGGACCGAGATCGCCGACGGGCCGGTGGAGACACCGCTCAGCGAGCTGATGCGGTCGAACAGCTGCTCTTGCAGCTGTTGTGGAGTGTTGTCGCTGCGCTGCTCCTGGGGGATGGTCCAGGACACGTCCGGTCGGGAACCCGCCCGAGTCGACAGCTCGCCGCCCGGCAGCGTCGGCCACGTGGTGGGGCCGGCCGCAAGCGGAGCTCGACGCGTGAGGAAGTCGAGCCGCTCGCTGATCCAGCCGCCGAGCTCGGCCATTGTCTGTGCGGTGATGCCGTGACCACCAGGGTCGCGGCGGGCGTAGGCGGGAGCGGCCGAGTCGCTGAGCAGGTAGGACCACGTGCGGTCCAGCAGCTCGCGTGGGATCACGGTGTCCTGCTCACCCTGCGCGACGAACACCGGCACTCCGGCCAGCCGGGCCGGGGTGACCGGGACGCCGGCGTCGAAGGGCAGGGTCCCGTACAGGATCGCGGCACCGGCGAACCGGGTCGGGTCGGCCAGCACCAGTCCGCCGGCGAAGGCGGCACCACCGCTGAAACCGGCCAGCACCACCGGGCGTCCGGGCGGGGCGACGTCGTCGAGCCAGGCGCGGAACCAGCTCATTGTCTCGGTAAGGGACTCCTCGACGGGACGGCCGATGCCGCGGTTCGCGAACCAGGCGTACCCGCCACCCTCGGCGATCGGCGCGCGCACCGCGGCGTACGCCGGACCGGCCGGCAGGTGGTCTGCCAGGCCGACGATGTCGCGTTCGTTGGACCCACGGCCGTGCAGCAGGACCACGAGCGGCGCCGCGGGGTCCGTGGACCCGGCGGTCGCGACCTCGTAGGCGGTCATGCCCGCTCGCCTTCGGCGACGATCTGACCGGCGGTGCGGACTCCGGCCCAACGGGTGACCTCGGCATCGAGGTCGAGGGCGTCGACCGGGGCGGCGTTCTCGTACTCGCCCCACTCGGCGCGGGGCAGCATCCACATGATCTCGAACTCGTTGCCGTCCGGGTCGGTGCCGTAGACGCTCTTGGTCGCACCGTGGCTGGACTCACCGGTGTAGGCACCGGCATCCTTCAGCGTCTGCCGGGCCTGGACGAGCTCGTCGATGGTGTCGAGCTGCCAGGCCAGGTGGTACAGCCCGATGCCGCCGCGACGCTTCGGCGCGGCCATCGGGCCAACCCCGAACAGGCCGAGGTCGTGGTGGTTGCCCGAGCGGGGCAGCCGCAGGAACGCCGCGTTGGCTCGCGGTTCGCGGGCGGCGACCACCATCCCGAACACGTCGGTGTAGAAGCGTTCGGCGCGCTCGAGGTCGGCCACGAACAGCACCGCGTGGTTCAGTCGGACGGGACTGATCTCCATCACTGCCTCCTTCATTGCAACGGTTCTGTCCATTGAAGACTCAACCATCCTGCACGGTGCTTGTCTTTTGTGTCAACTTCTTCCGTGTAAGATATCTGCGTGAGCTCCTCCACCCCACGTCCCCCCGACCTGACCACCACCTTCGGGCGACTCGTCGAGGTCTACTCCGGCTTCGAGCGCCAGCTGGGCCGATCCCTGGAAGCACACTGCGGAATCCCGCACAGCTGGTTCGAGATGATGCTGCGGATCTCCCGCTCCCCCGACGGCCAGATCACGATGAGCGCACTGGCCGGACAGGTGGCACTCAGCACGGGAGGCGTCACCCGCATCTTCGACCGGATGCTCGCCAGTGGCTATGCAGAAAGGGTGCCGTGCCCCACCGACCGCAGGGTCGTGTACGCCGCCCTGACGCCGGCCGGTCAGGCAAAGCTGGCCGAGGCCGTCGAGGTCCACGAACGCAATCTCGAGCAGCTGTTCAAGAGGCTCGGCCCATCGGAGCGACGCCGGCTCGACCAGCTGCTGGACCGGTTACGCGGCGCAACCCTTTAGGCCTCTGGCGCAGCGACGCCTACTCGCGTCCGACGCTCAACGCCACCGCCAGCACCTGGTCTACTTCAATCCCCGCCGGAGTTCGTACCGCGTCCTTCAACGGCAGGAGGTAACGGCCATCCTTGGGAAACAGTGCAGTCACGAACTCGGTGTGGCTGATGCGCACCACCACCGGCACCTGACCCCAGTACTCCATCCCCTTGGCGGCGAACTTGATGTCCGCGCTCTCGTCCTCCGGGATGGCTACGAAGTAGAACGGCGCAGGACCCCGCCACTCGATGACCGAGCCTTCGAACTCGAAGTCCATGTCCCTCATGCGGGGAGTATCACCCGGTCAGAGCGTCGGGACCAGACCCCCGGCCGAGCGGCCACTCAAGGCGCGCCGGCGGGCTCGAACAGCTCGATGAGATTGCCCGCCGGATCGGCGACCAGGATTTGGCGCCCCCCGGGGCCGGAGACGACTTCACTCCGAAAGGAAACTCCAGCGGCCCGGAGCCGGTCGACCTCGGCGTCGAAGTCGTCGAGGATCAAGTGGATGCGGTTCCTGCCGGGCGCCGCGTGGGCGGCCGGCGTGGCGCGAGCACCGGAGCTGGCCGAGCCGGAGAGCAGGAGCCGCAGGGGTCCGCGGACGACGTCGGCGAAGGCGTCACCAGCGCGGCTCCGCAGCGTGAATCCCAGTTGGCCGGTGTAGAAATCGGCAGCGGCCTGCACGTCATCCACGATGTAGCGGACGCTCGCGAGCTGGTTTCCAGTCGTCAAGTCAGTCCTCCCATCGCGAGCATCCGGCCAGTGAGACTGACCCGATCCCTGCCTGGAGCCGCCTATCAGAATCGAACTGATGACCTATTCATTACGAGTGAATCGCTCTACCGACTGAGCTAAGGCGGCCTGTGCCCGACCTTGGCCGGGCACGCCGGACGAGTATACGGAACCCCCGGCGATTCCTCGAAATCGGGCTCAGCGGCCCTCGAGGAGCGGCCCGGCGGGGTCGTGAGAGATCCCGTTCCTGCGAGCGGCGATCCCGGAGAGTGCCTCGAGGGCGACCCGGTTCGCGAGGAACGCGGTGATCTCCGCGTGGTCGTAGGGCGGGGACACCTCCACGATGTCGATGCCCACCACGGGCAGCTCCAGGCAGATCCGGCGTACCGAGTCCAGCAGCTGGCGGGCGGACAACCCGCCCGGCTCGGGGGTGCCGGTGCCGGGCGCGTGGCCGGGGTCGCAGACGTCGACGTCGACGGACAGGAAGATCCCGTCGCAGTCGTCGAGTGCGATCTCGAACGCCTCGTCCAGGCACGCGTCGAGGCCTCGCTTGCCGATCTCGGTCATCTCGTAGGAGCGCATGTTCTGCTCGGCCATCCACGCGAGCGTCTCCGGCTCGGGCCAGTAGCCGCGCAGCCCGATCTGCAGGAACCGGTCGCCGCGCAGCGCGCCGGACTCGATCAACCGGCGCATCGGCTGCCCGTGCCCGTAGAGCGACCCGAACTCGATGTGGCCGGTGTCCGCATGCGCATCGAAGTGCAACATGGAGACCCGACCGAAGCCGAGGTGCCGGGCCACCCCGGTGGCGTCCGGCAACGCGATCGTGTGGTCGCCGCCGAGCACCAGCGGCACCGCGCCCGCGGCGGCGACCTTGTGCACCGCCTCCTCGAGCGACGCGATGGAGGTCTCCACGTCGCCGGAGTACATCTCGACGTCGCCGGCGTCCACGACGCGGATGTCCTTCAGGGCGTCGACCCGCAGCGCCAGATGAGGTCGCGATCCGTCATGGGCCAGGTAACAGGTCTGCCGGATCGCCTGCGGCCCGAACCGGGTGCCCGGCCGGTGCGACGTACCTCCGTCGAAAGGGGCCCCGACGATCACCACGTCGGCGTCGGCGTACGACGCGGTGTCCTCGAGGTCGCACGCGTCCACGCCGAGGAACGTGATGTCGGGACCGTACTGGGCGCCGTACCTGCTCATCAGCAGCTCACCTGTCCCTTCGGGGTCTTTCCCGAGACCAGGTAGGACTCAACCACATCGTCGACGCAGGTGTTGCCGGCGTGGTAGCCGGTGTGGCCGTCACCGTCGCGGCGGACCAGCACACCGGAGTCGAGCTGGTCGGCCAGCGCCTCGGCCCACTCGAGCGGAGTGGCCGGGTCGCGGCTGGTGCCGATCACCAGGATCGGCGCGGCGCCCTCGGCCGTGATGGCCCCCGGGACCCGCCCGGTGTCCACCGGCCACTGGGAGCAGCTGGACAGCCCGAAAGCGAAGATCGCGCCGAACGTCGGGGAGGCCCGCTCGAACTCCGGGATCAGCGCCGGGACCTGTTCGGCGGGGATCGAGTCGTCGTGGTCGAGGCAGTTCACGGCGTACAACGCCTCGAGGGAGTTGTCGAGGTAACCGTTCGGGCCGCGAGAGGTGTAGGCATCCGACAGGGCGAGCAGTGCCGCCCCGTTGCCCTCGAACGCCGCCTTCAGCGCGCTGCTCAGGAGCGGCCAGTAGCCCTCGTTGTAGAGCGGTGCCCAGATGCCGAGCACGGCGTTGCCGACGGTCAGTCGCCGGTCACCGGAGCCCGCGATCGGCTCGGCGTCGACCTGGTCCAGGAACGCCCGGATCCGCTGCGTCCCCTGGTCCACGGTCGCCCCGAGGAAGCAGTCCCCGGTGTCGACGCAGTAGCCGACGTAGGCGCGCAGCGCGGTCTCGAAGCCCTTGGCCTGGACCAGGCTCATCTCCTTGTTGGACAGCGACGGGTCGATCGCGCCGTCGAGCACCATCCGGCCGACCCGCTGCGGGAACAGGTCGGCGTACGTCGCACCCAGGAACGTGCCGTAGGAGGCGCCGAAGTAGCTGAGCCGGCGGTCGCCGACCACGGCCCGGATGATGTCCATGTCCCTGGCCGCCTCGACCGTGGACATGTGCGCGGCCAGCTCGCCGCTCTCCTCGACACAGCCCTCGCCGAACTCGGCCAGCAGCTCGTCGCCGGCCGCGATCTCCGCGGCGGTCTCCGGGTCCGGGTCCGCGGCGACGAACTCGTCGAGCTCGTCGTCCGAGAGGCACTGCACCGGGGTCGACTCGCCCACGCCTCGCGGGTCGAAGCCGATGATGTCGAAGGCCTGGAGGATCTCCGTGCCGAAGTAGGAGGAGGCGCGCGCGGCGTACTCGACACCGGACCCGCCGGGGCCGCCCGGGTTCACCAGCAGGGAGCCGACCCGCTGCCGCTTGCTGCCGGCGGGCACCTTGATCAACGACAGCTCGATCGTGTCGCCACCCGGGTCGGCGTAGTCCAGCGGCACCTCGATGGTGCTGCACAACATCGCCTCGCGGCAGCTCTCCCACGACGCCTGCTGCGCGTAGTAGCGTTCCAGGCCCGGCGTCGGCGCCGACTCGTCGTCCGACGGCGGCTCCATCGGGCTCGGGGAGAGCGTCGGCGAAGGAAGCGCCTCCGGCCCGGTCTGGTCGAACATGCCGCAGCCGGTCGCCGTCAGCGCGAGTACGACGGGCAGGGCGATCGTGGCCGCGGACCGGTAGATCCGGGTCGTCTTCGGGGAAGGCACGGGTCAACTGTAGGCAGATCGCCCGGAATCGTGGTCAGTTGAGGCGAAGTGCGATCATCATCGCCTCGAGCGCGAGCAGCGGCGCGGCGTTGAACTCGAGGAGGTGCTCACGCGTCGCGAAGACAGCGTCGATCCGTCTCAGGTTCTGCTCCGGGGTGCTGCTTCGGGCGAGCTTCACCACGTCGCCACGGATCTCCTCGTTCACGAGGGCTCCGGGCGCACCGGTCTGGAGCGCGATCGCATCGCGGTAGACCGAG
>JAICRS010000063.1 GCA_025966335.1 Nocardioidaceae bacterium | reverse complement strand
CTGATGAGCGCCGGGCTCGGGATGCACGGCCGGACCGCGGAGGGCTCGATCATCCAGGCGGCGACCCGGGTGCTCGCGCAGCCTGCGGAGATGGGTGCGCTGCCGTCGCTGATGGCCGCGACGATGCCCGGGCTGCCCGGCGGCGCCTACCTCGGGCCGAGCGGGCCCGGCGAGATGCGTGGTGCTCCGACCATCGTGCGGACCAGCCGGCAGGCGCGCGACCCGGAGCTGGCCGCAGCCCTGTGGCGGGTCTCCGAGGAGGCCACCGGCGTCAACTACCCCTGAGCACTGGCGCGCCTGGTCGGCCGGAGTCGGGTCAAATGTGGCGGCGCGACTGGATGACGCGGAACCGGCTTGCGACGTACGCGGTGTCGGTGTACGACGCGTTCGCGGCCGGGTTCGCCCCGGTGCCGTGGAAGTCGGAGAACGCCGCGGACTGGTTCACGAACACCTGCCCGGTCAGGTTCTCCGACAGCGCGACCCCCGCGTCGAGGGCCGCGTCGCGCATCGACGCGATCACCTCCGGCGAGCTGCTGTAGACCGCCGCGGTCATCGCGCCGTGCGCCATCACCGTCGACCGGAACAGGTCGATCGACTCCTCCGTGCCGGAGGTCGAGATCAGGTAGGACACCGGACCGAAGCACTCCGACTCGTAGACCGAGGCGTCGGCCGCGGAGACCCCGATCAGCGTGGGCGTGCGAACCACGGCGTCGTCGTACGCCGGGTGCTTCACGACCCGGGACTCGACCAGCACTTCACCGCGCCCCGGAGCCTCCGACAGCCGGGACAACACACCGTCGTTGACGACCCCGCCGAGCAGCTCGACCGCCCGGGCATCGTCACCGAGCAGCTTCTCGAGCGCCACGTTGATCCCGGCCGCGACCTCCTTGACGCTCTTCGGTCCTTGATCGGTCTCGATCCCGTCGGCGGGAAGGTAGACGTTCTGCGGCGCGGTGCACATCTGTCCGGTGTAGAGCGAGAACGAGAACGCCAGGTTCATGCACATGCCCTTGAAGTCGTCGGTGGAGTCCACGACGACGGTGTTCACGCCGGCCTTCTCGGTGAACACGATCGCCTGCCGGGCGTTGTCCTCGAGCCAGTCCCCGAACGCGTTCGAACCGGTGAAGTCGATCAGCTTCACCTCGGGCCGCACCGCCAGCGTCTTGGCCAGCCCGTCCGCCGGGTCCTCGGCGGCCAGGGTGACGAGGTTCTTGTCGAAACCGGCCTCCGCGAGCACCTCCTGCGCGACCTGCACGGTGATCGCCAGCGGCAGCACCGCACCTGGGTGCGGCTTCACGATCACCGGGTTGCCGCAGGCGAGCGACGCGAAGAACCCCGGCCAGGAGTTCCAGGTCGGGAAGGTGTTGCAGCCGATCACCAGCGCGATGCCGCGCGGGACCGGGGTGAACGTCTTCTCCATCCGCAGCGGCTCGCCCTTGCCCGGCTTCTCCCAGACCGCGACGTGCGGGACCCGGGTCATCTCGGCGTACGCGTAGGCGACCGACTCCAGCGCCCGGTCCAACGCATGCGCGCCGCCCGCCTGGAACGCCATCACGAACGCCTGCCCGGACGTGTGCTGCACCGCGTTGGCCAGCTCGAAGATCCGCGCGTGCAACCGGGCGAGGATCTCCAGGCAGACGCCGGTCCGCACCACCGGACCCGCGTCCCGGAACTCCTTGAGGCCGGCCGATGCAGCGGAGACCAGCGCGGGCACACCGGCCTCGGTGACCCGCGGGTAGGAGATGTCGAGGGAGAAGCCGAACGGCGACTTCTCCGTCCCGACGGTGCCCTCGGCCCCGGGCGTGGACAGCGGGAACGCCTCGCCGCACATGGCCTCGAACGCGGCCTTGCCACCGGCGGCCGCCTCCTCGCCGTAGACCCGCGGCGACGGGGACTCGTTGAACGCGGAGAAGTAGGCACGCGTGCGGGTCGCCTCGGTCGCCTGCTCCAGCGTCTCGCGGTGCCGTTCGAAGAGGTCGTGGCTCATGGAAGGTCCTCACCCGGGCGGCCCCAGGACGCGCCCGATATGACACTCGTCTGCGGATGTGCAGCCAGTCTGTCACACGTGCGCGCTCCGGCGAAGCCGTGCGACGCTGTCCCCATGCCGATGCTGAGACCGGTCACCGAGTCGGACTTCGACGATGTCCTGGCGCTGAACCACGCGAACGTGCGGGCCCTCGCGCCGATGGACCGCGACCGCCTCCTGCACCTGCGCGAGCTGGCCGACCGGTTCGACGTGGTGGAGGTCGACGGCGCCTTCGGCGGCTTCGTGGTCACGTTCGCCGCGGGCACGGCGTACGACTCGGAGAACTACCGCTGGTTCACCGACCGGCACACGGACGCCTTCTACTACCTCGACCGGATCGTGCTCAGCGACCGGTTCCGGAGGCGCGGGCTCGGCACCTTCGTGTACGACGAGGTGGAGGATGTCGCAGGCAAGTACGACCGGCTCTGTCTCGAGGTCAACCTCCTCCCCCGCAACGACGCCTCGCTCGCCTTCCACGAAGGTCGCGGGTTCGTCGAGGTCGGCCGGCTCGGCGACGAGGACCACCTGGTGTCCCTGATGGAGAAGGACCTCACGTGAGCCCGGAGCAGATGGAGCAGACGGCGCAGCGATGCGCGGAGCTGATGTGGGCCGGCGACAACGCCAGCCGGTCGCTCGGCATGGAGCTCGTCGACGTCGGGCCGGGCCGGGCCACGGTCCGGATGACGGTCCGCGACGACATGGTCAACGGCCACGGCATCGGGCACGGCGGCCTGACCTTCACGCTGGCCGACTCCGCGTTCGCCTTCGCGTGCAACAGCTACAACCGCCGTACCGTCGCCCACTCGGCCGAGATCGCCTTCCGCGCCCCGACCACGCTCGGTGACGTGCTGACCGCGGAGGCGGTGGAACGCAGCCGGGAGGGCCGCGACGGGATCTACGACGTCACCGTCCGCAACGGCGACACCGTGGTCGCCGAGTTCGTCGGCCGCAGCAAGGAGATCCGCGGGTCGTTCTTCGAAGGAGGAGAGTGATGGCCCCGACACAGTCGCCCGGCGAGGTGCCCGACATCAGCCTCGAGCAGCTCCGCGACCAGCAGCTCACCCACCTGCGCGAGACGCTGACTCGGGTCTACGACCACGTCCCGCACTACCGGCACGCGTTCGACGAAGCCGGCGTGAAGCCGGCGGACCTGGAGACCCTGGCCGACCTGTCCCGGTTCCCGTTCACCACCAAGGACGACCTGCGGCAGAACTACCCCTACGGCATGTTCGCCGTCCCGCGGGGCCAGGTCTCGCGGATCCACGCCTCCTCCGGTACGACGGGCAAGCCGACCGTCGTGGGCTACACCAGCGACGACCTCGACGTGTGGTCGGAGCTGATGGCGCGCTCGATCCACGCCGCCGGCGGCCGGCCCGGGGACATCGTGCACGTGGCCTACGGCTACGGCCTGTTCACCGGCGGGCTCGGCGCGCACTACGGGGCCGAGCGGCTCGGGTGCACGGTCGTCCCGGTGTCCGGCGGGATGACCGAGCGGCAGGTCCAGCTGATCATGGACTTCGAGCCGCGGATCATCATGGTCACCCCGTCCTACTTCCTGGCGATCCTCGACGAGATGGAGAACCAGGACGTGGACCCGCGCTCGACGAGCCTCGAGATCGGGATCTTCGGCGCCGAGCCGTGGACCGACCGGATGCGCGAGGAGGTCGAGCGGCGCAGCGGCATCGACGCAGTCGACATCTACGGCCTGTCGGAGGTGATGGGCCCCGGCGTATCCCAGGAGGCGGTGACCACCAAGGACGGGCTGCACGTGTGGGAGGACCACTTCTACCCCGAGGTGGTCGACCCCGTCACCCTTGAGGTGCTGCCCGACGGCGAGGAGGGCGAGCTGGTCTTCACCAGCCTCACCAAGCAGGCGATGCCGGTGATCCGCTACCGCACCCGTGACCTGACCCGGCTCCTGCCCGGCACCGCCTACCCGGCGTTCCGGCGGATGCAGAAGGTCACCGGCCGCAGCGACGACATGATGATCGTGCGCGGCGTGAACGTGTTCCCGAGCCAGATCGAGGAGCAGATCCTCCGCGTCGAGGGGCTGACCCCGCACTACCTGTGCGTGCTGACCCGACCGGGAAGTCTCGACGAGCTGACCGTGCAGGTCGAGGCGCACGACCCGCTTCCGGCCGCCGACCGGGCCGCCCTCGGCTCGGTCCTGCGCGAGCACGTGAAGAACCGGGTCGGGGTCACCGTCGCGGTCGAGGTGGTCGAGCCGCACGCGCTCGAGCGGTCGCTCGGGAAGGCCAAACGGATCTCCGATCGCCGGTAAACTCGGACGAACCCCACCAGGAAGTCGTCTCCCGTGCTGTTCCGCTCCGTCGCGGCCGTCGTCGCGCTCACGCTCACCGTCCCGCTCGCAGGACAGGCGGCCGGTGCGCCGTACGACCGCGGCCTGTCCGCGCCGGTCGAGGACAGCAACTATCCCGAGGTGGGTGACCCCGGGATCGACACGCTGCACTACGGCCTGGACCTGACCTGGCTCCGGAAGCCGCGGCAGCTGCGCGGGGTCGCCTCGATCCGGCTCCGGGCGACCGCCGACGCCGACCGGTTCCAGCTGGACCTCGCGCCGTCGATGCGGGTACGCCGGGTCGTCCTCGACGGCGACCGCGTCGGCTTCCGGCACCGCGGCAAGACGTTGTCCGTGACCGCGCCGCTGAACCGCAACCAGCGCTACCGGGTTCACGTGGTCTACCGGGGCACACCGGAGCCCACGAAGGGTCCCGCCAGCCGACCCGACATCGCCCGCCTCGGGATGCGGGTCACCGCCGACGGGCAGCTGTGGACGATGCAGGAACCGTTCGGCGCGTTCACGTGGTACCCGTCCAACGACCAGCCCTCGGACAAGGCGATGTACGACGTGCGGGTCGATGCGCCCGGGCGCTGGGTCGGTGTCTCCAACGGCGAGCTGACCTCCCGCCGCAAGCGCCACGGCCGCACGGTCACGAGCTGGTCCAGCGCACACCCGATGGCGAGCTACCTGGTCACGCTCGCGGTCGGCCCCTACCGACGGCACCACCAGGCCGGCCCGCACGGCCTGCCGATGGACTACTGGGTCCCCCGCGGCCAGGCACGGCTGGTCCGGCCGCTGCTGAGGACACCGGCCGCACTGCGCTGGCTGGAGAAACGGCTCGGGCGGTACCCGTTCGACCGGCTCGGCATCGTGGTGACCCCGTCCGGGTCGGCGATGGAGACCCAGACCATGATCACCTTCGGTCGCCACAACTACGCCTCGGGCAACCGTGCCGTCCGGCAGACGATCGTGCACGAGCTGGCCCACCAGTGGTACGGCGACACGGTGACTCCCTCCGACTGGCGCGACCTGTGGATGAACGAGGGGATGGCCACCTACATCGACACCCGGTTCGCGGTGTCCCGCGGCTGGACGACCTGGCGGCACTGGCAGCGGCAGTGGAAGCGCGACGACCAGCTGTGGCGCGACATCTACGGGCCGCCCGGCGACTACAAGGAGCGGTACTTCGGCTCGATCAACGTCTACTACTGCACCGCGCTGATGTGGGACCGGCTGCGCCAGCGGATCGGCACCGCAAAGTTCGACCGGCTGGTGCGCGCCTGGCCGCAGACCCACCGCGACAGCAGCTCCTCGCGCGCGGAGATGATCGCCTGGTTCGAGGCCCGGACCGACCGTGAGCTGAGCAGGTTCTTCCGCACCTGGCTGATGCGGCGCAAGTCACCGGCCTGACGGGGCAGGCAGCGCGACAACCGTTGCCGCGCACGTGAACGAGAACGGTCGTGATCTTCGCGATCGGACGACCGTTCCCGCGCACGTGAACCGGAACAGTCCTCGGCTTGGGTGGCGGCCTCGCGCCGTACGTCGGCGTGGGCGCTCGCCCTTGCGGATGAACGTCAATGCTGTCCATATGGACGGGAACAGCACCCAGATCACTGGTTCGAGATGGCGTTGCCATCCATATGGACGGCAATGACACCGAACCAGCTCACCGGCCAGGACGGCTGCGACCGCCGGGGGCCGTGAGCGACCCGCGCGCGATCGCCGGGGCGTACGCCGGCCGTGGCGGATCGACGATGCCTGTCGGGATTCGCGTGCTCGGTGACGGCGCCGGCTCACGTGGCAGCGGTCGAGAAGACAACCGTTCCCGCGCACGTGCACGGGAACGGTCGTGAACTTCGCGATCGGACGACCGTTCCAGCGCACGTGAACCGGAACAGTCCTCGGGCTGGGACCGCCCGACTCTCGACGCGCACCCGCAGACCGGCCACGTGCGGGGTCGTCCCGGGACGGCCCGACGGCAAGGTTGCACCCTTCCCGGCGGTGAGGTTGGTGAGGTTTGTCATCGACCGCGGACGACCCCTCATGATCGAATGCAGAGCATGACGAACATGTTGTCGGACCTGGTCGTGATCGACCTGACCCGGGCGCTGGCCGGCCCGCACGCGGGGATGATGCTGGGCGACCTGGGGGCCCGGGTGATCAAGGTGGAGACACCGGGGACCGGTGACGACTCCCGGTCGTGGGGTCCGCCGTTCGTCGGCCCGGAGGATTCGCCCGAGTCGACGTACTTCATGTCCTGCAACCGCAACAAGGAGTCGGTGACCGCCGATTTGAAGTCCGACGAGGGCAAGGAGCTGCTGACCCGGCTGGTGGCGCAGGCCGACGTGTTGATGGAGAACTTCCGGACCGGGGTGCTGGACCGGCTCGGGTTCTCGGTCGACCGGCTGCACGAGATCAACCCCGGGCTGATCGTCCTGTCGATCACCGGGTTCGGGCACGACGGGCCGGAGACCGGTCGTGCGGGTTATGACCAGATCGCGCAGGGCGAGGCGGGGCTGATGTCGATCACCGGTCCGTCGCCGGACGAGCCGACCCGGGTCGGCGTACCGATCGGGGACCTGCTGGCCGGGATGTACGGCGCCTACGGGATCCTCGCCGCGCTCCACGAGAGGAACACCACCGGCCGGGGACGGGTGGTCCGGACCAGCCTGCTCGCCGCGGTGGTCGGCGTGCACGCGTTCCAGGGCACCCGGTGGACGGTGGCCGGCGAGGTGCCGCGCGGCATGGGCAACCACCATCCCGCGATCGCGCCCTACGGGTTGTTCCACACCGCCGACTCGCCGATCCAGATCGCCTGCGGCAGCGACAACCAGTGGCGGACGCTCTCGCAGATGCTGGGCATCGACGACCCCCGGTTCGCCAGCAACCGGGAGCGGGTCCACCTGCGCGACGACCTGATCGCAACCATCGAGCGCGCGCTCGCCGCCGGCGACGCCGAGACGTGGCTGGCGAAGCTGCGCGAGAGCGGGATCCCGGCCGGGAAGGTGCGCACGCTCGACGAGGTCTACACCTGGGACCAGACGATCTCCCAGGGACTGCTCGTCGACGTCGAGCACCCCAGCGTCGGGAAGGTGTCGCTGCCGGGGCCGCCGCTGCGCTTCGACGAGAACGCGTTCGCCGGCGCCCGGGAGCAGCACCTGCCGCCGCCGCGGCTCGGGGAGCACAACGCGTCGGTGCTGGCGTGGTTGGACGAGGTGGAGCGTGGCTGACCGGCTCTCCGCGGCCGAGCTGGTCGACCTGGTCCTCGATGAGGGGTCGTGGACCTCCTGGGACCAGCCTCCGGTCCGCCGCGGCGACGTGTCCGAGGCCTACGCCGCCGAGCTGCGGGCCGCCCAGGAGAAGACGGGCCTGGACGAGGCGGTGGTCACCGGTGAGGGGCTGATGCGCGGCCGCCGGGTCGCGGTCGTAGCTTGTGAGTTCCGGTTCCTGGCCGGCTCGATCGGCGTCGACGCCGCCGACCGTCTCGTCGCCGCGATCGAGCGCGCCACCGCGGAAGGGCTGCCGCTGCTGGCGGCGCCGGTCTCCGGCGGGACCAGGATGCAGGAGGGCACCGTCGCCTTCGTGCAGATGGTGAAGATCTCCGCCGCGATCGCGGCGCACAAGACCGCCGGCCTGCCCTACCTGGTCTACCTGCGACACCCGACCACCGGTGGCGTGATGGCGTCGTGGGGGTCGCTGGGCCACGTCACCGTCGCCGAACCCGGCGCCCTGGTCGGCTTCCTCGGTCCGCGGGTCTACGAGGCGTTGTACGAACGGCCGTTCCCCCCGGACGTGCAGACCTCGGAGAACCTCTATGCGCACGGTCTGATCGACGCCGTGGTGCCGCCAGAGCAGATCGCCGACATCCTCGACCGCGCGTTGAACGTGCTCCTGGCGCCGCGCGCGGAGTTGGTCGACATCCCCGACCCGGTCGAGGAGGACGTGCCCGACGTCGACGCGTGGGACTCGATCACCCGGTCCCGGCGCCCGGACCGGCCGGGGGTACGCCGGCTGCTCCGGTACGCCGCCACCGACGTGATCCCGCTCAACGGGACCGGGCAGGGCGAGTCCGACCCGGGCCTGCTGATCGCGCTGGCCCGGTTCGGCGGATCACCGTGCGTCTTCCTCGGCCAGGACCGTCGTGGGCAGACCGAGGCGCACCCGCTCGGGCCCGGTGCGCTGCGCGAGGCCCGCCGCGGGATGCGGCTCGCCGCGGAGCTGAACCTGCCGCTGATGACCGTGGTGGACACACCCGGTGCCGCGCTGTCGGTGGAGGCCGAGGAGGGAGGGCTGGCCGGCGAGATCGCCCGCTGCCTGGCCGACCTGGTCACCCTCGACGCGCCGACGCTGACCCTGCTGCTCGGGGAGGGCACCGGCGGCGGCGCGCTCGCCCTGCTCCCCGCGGACCGGGTGATCGCCGCGCAGCACGCCTGGCTCTCCCCGCTGCCGCCCGAGGGCGCGAGCGCGATCGTGCACCGCGACCTCTCCCATGCCGCCGACATGGCCCGGTCTCAGAACGTCCGCTCGCTCGACCTGCGCGAGGCCGGCATCGTGGACCGGATCGTGCTCGAGAAGCCGGACGCCGCCGACGAGCCGGAGGAGTTCTGCGCCCGGCTCGGTGCGGTGCTGCGCTACGAGCTCGCCGAGCTGCTGCACCGGGACCGGTCCACGCTCGTCACGCAGCGGACCGCCCGCTACCAGCGGATCGGGGCGCTCTGAGCCGAACCCGCTCGGTCACTCCCGCGGGCGCCGGGTCATCCACGCGTAGGCGTCAGGCTGGCTGACCGCCAGGTGAGCACGAGCACGTCGCCGGTACCTGACCAGCTGCAGTCCGCCCAGGACCCATCCGACGTACTGCACCGACATCGCCAGCGTGTAGGCGCGCGGACTGTAGTCGGTCGAGGAGCCGGGGGTGAACACGTCGAGCAGCAGCCCGATCGCGAACACCATGAACAGCGAGGCCACGAACCCGCCCACGTTCACGATGCCGGTCGCCGACCCGAGCCGGGAGGCGGGCGCGAAGGTGCGCGCGACGTCGAAGCCGACCATCGACCCGGGGCCGCCGAGGCCGGTGGCCACCACCATCACCGCCAGCAGCCAGACCGGTGCGTCTCCCGGCCACAGCAGGACCAGGCCCCAGGTGAACGCGATCGTGGCCACGATGACGAGCACCACGGTCGAGCGTTGCCACGGGTGGTGGGCGATGAAGCCGCCGATAAGCGGCCCACCCAGCATCATCGTCACCACCAGCAGCGACAACAACAGACCGGCCACTGTCCGGCCGGTGTGCTCGGAGTTGACGAAGAACGGATATCCCCACAGAAGGCCGACCACGTTCGCGGAGAACTGGGCGGTGAAGTGCGACCAGAGGCCGAGCCGGACACCCGGATCGCGCCAGGCCAGTCCCAGGTCGAGGGCGACCGTGCGGACGTCCTTGGCCTGCCGGGACGGGGGTGCACCCGGGGGGACGTCGCGGACCAGCAGGACCACCAGCAGGCCGAGGACCAGGCCGAGCGTGGCGCTGACCACGAACGTCGTGGTCCAGCCGAACACCGCCAGCGAACGGGCCAGCGGGATCGCCGCGACCAGCGCGCCGCACTGGCCCAGCAGGCCGGTGAACTGGGTGAGCACCGGGTTGCGTCGCGACGGGAACCAGGAGGCGACGATCCGCAGCACGCTGATGAACACCATCGCGTCGCCCATGCCGACGAAGATCCGGGCGAGCACGGCACCGGTGAAGCTGCCGGTCACCGCGAACCCGAACTGGGCCAGGGTCATCAGCAGCGCGCCGACCAGCAGCAGCCGTTGCGGCCCGTACCGGTCGAGGAGGACCCCCACCGGGATCTGCATCCCGGCGTACACCAGCAGCTGCAGCATGGTGAACGTCGACAGCTGCGACGCGGAGATGTCGAACCGCTCGGTCGCCGCGATCCCGGCCACGCCGAGGGAGGACCGGTGGAAGACTGCGAGGAAGTAGACGGACACCGCGGTCGCCCAGACCACCATCGCCCGCCGGCCACCGCGCGGCTCGGCGGCGGCAGCGGCGGAAGGGGTCACCGGGAGTCCCGGGCCAGCGCGATCGACCACTGGAGGTGGTCGTTGACGGCCTGACAGAACACCGCCTCGTCATCGCCGTGCAGGGTCGCGATGATCTTGTCGTGCTCGGAGACCGCAGCCGCCATCCGGTCCGCCCGGCCGCGCATCATCGCCGAGGTGAACAGGGTCTGCCGCTCCCGCAGTGTGCGGTAGATCGAGGACAGCACGTGGTTGTCGGCGGCGTCGACGATCAGCTCGTGGAACCGGCGGTCGGCGTCGGTGAAGCCGGCGGTGTCGCGTTCACGCATCCGCTGCCGCATCTCGCCGTGTGCGGCCTCGAGCTGCGGCAGCAGCGTGGCGCGGTTGGCGAAGGACCGGGCGGCGGTGAAGTTCTCGACCAGGACCCGCGCCTCGAGGACGTCCTCGACCTCCGCGACGCTGAACGAGCTGACCACGGCCCCCTTCTTCGGGTAGAGCCGCACCAGCCCCTCCACCTCGAGCCGGAGCAACGCCTCGCGCACCGGCGTCCGGCTGATCCCGATCTCGTTGGCCAGACCACCCTCGGTGATCACGTCGCCGCCCTGGTAGACAGCGTTCAGGATCGCCCACTTGGCGAAGTCATAGGCCCGCTGAGCAGCGGACCCGCCGGGCCGAGAAGAAGTGCGCATGGTTCCCACAGCATAGATACAACGCACGCTTCCCGGCAGACGGCGGGCCCGACGTCAGAACATCAGCGCAGAGGCGGGGTCCTCCAGGATCGCGGCCACGTCCGCGAGGAAGCGGGATCCCTTCTCCCCGTCGACGAGCCGGTGGTCGAACGACAGCGCCAGCGTGGTGATGTCGCGGGCCTTGATGCGGTCCTTGTGCACCCACGGCTGCTTGCGGACCGCGCCGAAGCAGAGGATCGCGGACTCACCCGGGTTGATGATCGGGGTCCCCGCGTCGACGCCGAACACGCCGACGTTGGTGATCGTGAACGACCCGCCGCTCATCTGCGCCGGCTGGGTCTTGCCGTCACGCGCGGTCCGGGTGAGCTCGTTGATCGACGACGCCATCTCGACCATCGACATCCGGTCGGCGTCCTTGATGTTCGGCACCACCAGACCGCGCGGGGTCGCCGCGGCGATGCCGAGGTTGACGTAGCTCTTGTAGACGACCTCCTGGGCGGCGTCGTCCCAGGTGGCGTTGATCTCCGGCGTACGTCGGGCCGCCAGGCACACCGCCTTCGCGACGACCAGCAGCGGCGAGACCTTGACGTCCCGGAAGTCGCGGTGCTCCTTGAGCTTGGCGACGTACCTCATCGTCCGGGTCACGTCGACCGTGATCCACTCGGTGACGTGGGGCGCGGTGAACGCGGAGTCCACCATCGCCTGCGCCATCATCTTGCGCACGCCCTTGATCGGCTCGCGGGTCTCCCGCTCACCGGACGCCTGTGGCATGGCCGGAGCGGGCGCCCCGGACGGCTGGTCGGCGGTGGCGCCGCCGGAGAAGCCCTCGATGTCGGCCCGGGTGATCGTGCCGTTCGGGCCGCTCGGTGTCACCTCGCGCAGGTCGATGCCGAGATCCTTGGCGAGCTTCCGGACCGGCGGCTTGGCGAGCACCGTCGAGGTGCCCGCGCCGGTCCGGGCCGCAGACTGTGCCGGAACGGCCGGCTCGAGCTCGTCGATCTCGATCTCCTCCTCGCCGACCGGCCCGGGCGTGAACGCGCCCTGCAGCTGGTCCTGCATGGCCGAGGCGGGCTGGGAGTGGGGCGTGCCGCCGCCACGTCGTGGCCGACGCTTGGCCGCCGCGCTGCGTGGCCCGTAGCCGACCAGCGTCTTCATCGGCTCCTCGTCACCGTCCGCGGGAGCCGGGGCGCCCCCGGCAGGCTCCGCGGTCGCGGCGCCATCGTCGACGGCGCCGGCCGCCGCGTCGGGTGCGGCACCGGGTGCGGCGCCGGCCTCGCCGGAGGACACCGAGATGATCGGCGTGCCGACCGCGACGGTCTCACCTTCGGGCACCAGCAGCGCGGTGATGGTGCCGGCGTACGGCGACGGCAGCTCGACCAGCGACTTGGCGGTCTCGATCTCGACCACGATGTCGTTGACCTTGATCGTGTCGCCGACCTTGACCTTCCAGCTGACGATCTCGGCCTCGGTGAGGCCTTCCCCGACATCGGGGAGCTTGTACTCGTTCACACTCATGCGGAGGACTCCTGCGTCAGTAGGGCTCAGTAGCCGAGGGAGCGGTCGACGGCGTCGAGCACCCGGTCGAGGTCGGGGAGGTACTCCTCCTCGATCCGGCTCGGCGGGTAAGGCGTGTCGAACCCGCCGACCCGCAGCACCGGGGCCTCCAACGAGTAGAAGCACTCCTCGGTGATCCGGGCCGAGATCTCCGCGCCCATGCCAAGGTTCACGTGCGCTTCGTGGGCGATGACGGCGCGACCGGTCTTGCGCACCGACTCGAGGACCGGCTTCATGTCGAGCGGGGAGAGCGTCCGCAGGTCGATCACCTCGACGCTCTTGCCCTCACCGGCGGCCGCCTCGGCGCTCTGCAGGCAGGTCTTCACCATCGGCCCGTAGGCGAGCAGGGTCAGGTCCGTGCCCTCGCGCACCACCCTGGACGTGAACAGCGGGTCAGGCGTCGCCGTCTCGTCGAGCTCGGCCTTGTCGGCGTGGTACTGCCGCTTCGGCTCGAGGAACACCACCGGGTCGTCGCACTTGATGGCCTGCTGGATCATCCAGTAGCCGTCGACCGGGTTGGAGCACGCGACCACCTTGAGGCCGGGCG
>JAICRS010000073.1 GCA_025966335.1 Nocardioidaceae bacterium | reverse complement strand
CGCCTGTGCGCCGCACGCGCGGTGGATCGACGTGTTCTGCGAGCGCGGCGCGTTCGACGCCGACCAGGCCCGGCGGATCCTGCAGGCCGGGAAGGCGCAGGGCCTGGAGGGCCGGCTGCACGCCAACCAGCTCGGCCACGGCCCCGGTGTGCAGCTGGCCTGCGAGCTCGGCCTGGTCGCGGTCGACCACTGCACCTACCTGTCCGACGGCGACATCGGTGCGCTCGCCGACACCGGAACCATCGCCACGCTGCTGCCGGGTGTGGAGTTCTCCACCCGCTCGCCGTACCCCGACGCCCGCCGGCTGCTCGACGCCGGCTGTGACGTGGCGCTGGCCAGCGACTGCAACCCCGGGTCGAGCTACACCTCCTCGATGCCGTTGTGCGTCGCGCTGGCGGTGCGCGAGATGAACCTTTCCCCGGCCGAGGCGCTGCACGCGGCCACCGCCGGGGGTGCTCGGGCGCTCCGCCGCGACGACGTGGGCCACCTCGGCGTGGGGGCCGTGGCGGACCTGGTGGTGCTCGAGGCGCCGTCGTACATCCATCTGGCCTACCGCCCCGGCGTGCCCCTGGTCCGCGAGGTCTTCAACCGGGGCCGCGCCGCCGACGGCGCACCGGACTAACTGGGTGTGTCCCACTTGACGGTCGCGCTCGGGCCGGCCGAGCTCACTAGATGTTGACCAAACCAGTCGACATTGCGGAGGATGAGCCGTGGTCTCCCGCCGAGCGTTGATGACAGGATCCGAACGCGCATGAGCCCTCCGCGGGACCCCTCGTCCCGCTCCGGTGACGTCATCCCGCTGCGGGAGGCGACGCGGGCGTGGTTCTTGATCTCGCTGCAGACCTTCGGTGGTCCCGCCGGGCAGATCGCGGTGATGCAGCACAAGTTGGTCGATGAGAAGCGATGGATCGGCCAGCGCCGGTTTCTGCACGCCTTGAACTACTGCATGCTGCTTCCCGGGCCCGAGGCCCAGCAGCTGGCCATCTACACAGGATGGTTGCTCAATGGCACCCTCGGCGGTCTCATCGCCGGCATTCTGTTCGTCCTGCCCGGGATGCTCGCCCTGCTCGGGCTCACGATCCTGTACCTGGCGGCGGGTGACACCAACCTGGTCATCGGCTTGTTCGCCGGTCTGGGCCCCGCCGTCATCGCCATTGTCATCCAGGCCGTGTACCGGGTCGGGAGACGTGCCCTGACCCACCCGGTCCTGGTCGCGCTGGCCGTCACATCCTTCCTCGCGCTGGCGGTATTGGGCGTCCCGTTCCCCGTCGCAGTCATCGCCGCCGGTGTTCTGGGTTGGGTGCTTTCGCGCTGGGTCCCGGCGTTGCGCGCGCTGAAGGGACATGCCGACGAGGATGACGGGCCGCCGCCGCTGATCAGTGACGAGGCCCTGCACACCGACCGCCCCTCCACCGGCCGCACCGTTCGCATCATCGCCCTGGGGCTGGTGCTCTGGGTCACCCCTCTGCTGCTGGTCATGGCGCGCTTCGGCCGCGACAGCGTCTACGTCGACCAGGGCCTCTTCTTCTCCGGCGCTGCCGTCGTCACCTTCGGCGGTGCCTATGCGGTACTCGCCTACGTCGCCCAGCAGGCCGTCGAGGTCTTCGCCTGGCTGGCGCCCGGCGAGATGGTCAAGGGACTCGCACTCGCGGAGACCACACCCGGACCGCTCATCATGGTCACCCAATGGGTCGGCGGCGTCGCCGCCTACCGCGACCCTGGACCGCTCGACCCGTGGCTCGCGATGCTGGTCGGCTCTCTCCTGGTGACCTGGGTGACCTTCGTTCCGTGTTTCCTGTTCATCTTCCTCGGTGCCCCCTACGTCGAACGTCTGCGGAACAACACCCACCTCACTGTCGCCCTCACCGGAATCACCGCGGCCGTGGTCGGCGTCATCGCCAGTCTCGCCGTCTTCTTCAGCCTGCACACCCTTTTCGGCAACACACGCCTCGTAAACGCCGGCCCCTTCCACCTGGAGTTGCCGGTGCTCCCCGCCTGGGACCCGCTCGCCTTCGCGCTCACCACCGTCGCGCTAGCGCTGATGTTCTGGCGCGGATGGAGCCCCTTGCGCACCCTGGGTATATGCGCCGCCCTGGGCCTGGTCGCCACCCTGCTCGGCTGACCTCGAGCACGTGGCGACTGTCGCGCCGACCCTTCGCCCGGACACGGACGGATGGGTCCACCAGGACCGGATCCGCGTCCAGGTCCGAACGACGCCGGAAGGTAGCGCCACCGGCAATCTGGACGGCCGCGCCTGCCTTGCGCGTTGAAAGACTCAGTAAGGCGGCGCCCTCGTGAGGATAAGGACTTCTCCCGATGTGCGCGGGCTCCTTAGCGGCGCAGGATCGAGGCATTCCACCGAAGATCCCGCAAGGAGCACACCATGTTCAACACACCCGAGCCTTTCCTGTCCGCTGAGATCAGCTACCGCCAGCAGCGGGTCAACGAGAGCTTCAAGAAGCGCGCCCGCCGGCGCCATCGAGTACCTCGCAGGCGGAGCCTGAAGGTCCCGCAGCAGCGACCCGGAACCGTGGCCGTTGCCTGACGGCGGCACGGCGGTCAGAACTGCCGTGCGGCCGGACCCGGTTGGCGCGATGATGGGGGACGTGCCCGCCGACCGTTCCACGACCTACCCGCTCCAGGGGCGCGCCCGCGAGCTGGCCGGCCTGACCGACCTGATGGGTCTGGGGGCGGAGCCGCGCTCGTGCGTCGCCCTGGTCGCCGGTGACGCGGGCGTCGGGAAGACCCGGCTGCTCGCCGAGCTGCTGGAGCGCGCGCGGGGCGACGGCTGGCGGACCGTGGTCGGGCACTGTCTCGACTTCGGGGACAGCGCCCTGCCCTACCTTCCGTTCACCGAGCTGCTCGGCCGGCTCGCGACCGAGCTGCCCGAGGTCGTCGAGGCACTGGTCCGCGACCACCCGGCGGTGACCCATCTGCAACCCGGGCGGCGGGTGCTGTCCGGTGACGGCCGCCCCGAGGCCGACCACCTCGAGCGCGCCGAGCTCTTCGAGGCCGTCCACGCGGCGTTCGAGCAGCTCGCCGAGGACGCGCCGCTGCTGGTCGTGGTCGAGGACGTGCACTGGGCCGACCAGTCGACCCGCGACCTGCTGAGCTTCCTGTTCGCCCGCCAATTCGCGCGGCCGGTCGCGATCGTGGCGTCGTACCGCAGTGACGACCTGCACCGGCGGCACCCGCTGCGCGCCACGGCCGCCCAGTGGACGCGGACCCCCGGTGTGCAACGGGTGCAGCTGGCTCCGCTGCCCGACCGCGCCGTCCGGGACCTCGTGCGCGCGATCCATCCGGGGCCGATGACCGAGACCGACATCCACACGATCGTGGCCCGCGCCGAGGGCAACGCGTTCTTCGCCGAGGAGCTTCTTGTCGCCACCGAGGTCGATGGCCGGGGGCTGCCGGAGAACCTGGCCGACCTGCTCCTGGTCCGGCTCGACCAGCTCGACGATGCCGCGGCGCTGGTGGTCCGCGCGGCAGCCGTCGCCGGCCGTCGGGTGTCGCACGAGCTGCTGGCCCAGGTCGTGGACCTCGACCCGGGAGCGCTGGAGGAGTCGCTGCGCGCCGCGGTGGAGCGCAACGTGCTGGTCCCGGTCGGCACCGGCAGCTACGCCTTCCGGCACGCGCTGCTCGCGGAGGCCGTCTACGACGACCTGCTGCCCGGCGAACGCGTGCGCATCCACGGTGCGTACGCCGCCGCCCTCCGCAGCCACGAGGTCGAGGGGACCGCCGCGGAGCTCGCCCGGCACGCGCGCGCCGCCCACGACCTGGTGACCGCCGTGCTGGCCAGCATCGACGCCGGCCGCGACGCGATGTCGGTCGGCGGCCCGGACGAGGCGGCCCGTCACTTCGAGCTCGCCCTCGAGCTGCTCGGTGACCCGCGGACCCGCGGGGCGACCGCCGACCAGGTGGACCGGGTGTGGCTGACCGCCCGGGCCAGCGACGCGGTGATGGCGGCCGGCCATCCCTACCGGGCGCTGGCACTGGTCCAGGACCAGCTGGCGCAGCTGCCCGCCGACGCGCCGGCCGAGGACCGGGCCCGGCTGCTGATGAGCCTCGGCATGGCCGCCCTGCTCAGCGACACCGCGGTCAGCGCGCTCGACGCCACCACGAAGGCGCTGAACCTGCTGCCCGGTGAGCCGACCGTGCTTCGGGCCAAGGTGATGGCGGTGCACGCCCAGGCCAACGCGGACCGGCAACGAGACGACGAGGCGGTCCGCTGGGCGATGGAGGCACGCCAGCTGGGAGAGCGGCTCGGGGTGCCCCGGGTCGTGTCCGACGCCACCACCACGCTGGCCAGGATCGAGGAGCGGGCCGGTAACCCCGAGGAGTCCAAGCGGGTCTTCGAGAAGATCGTCGAGCAGGCCCGCGCCGATGGGGACCTGGGCGCCGAGCTCCGCGGCCTGCACCACCTGGGCTCGCTGCACTTCGAGGCCGGAGAGCTCGACCAGGCGGCCCAGGTCTATGCCACCGCCTCCCGGCGGGCTACCGAGACGACGCACCCGTGGGCGCCGTACGGCCTGGACGCCCGGGTGATGGCCGGGATCACCGCCTATGTCGCGGGTGGGTGGGACCACGCCCGCGCGGTCGTCGACGTCACCGGCCAGTCACCACCGGGGCTCGCGGAGGCGGCGCTCACCTCGATCACCCTCGCGGTCGCCGCCGGGCGTGGTGAGGCAGCCGCCCTGGAGCTGCTGCCGCAGCTGCGGCCCTGGTGGGACAAGGACGGGCTGATCGCGATCCTGACCGGCACCGCGGCGATCGACCTGTACGGAGACGCCGGCGACCTGTCCGCGGCGTTGCGCATCCACGACGAGGTGGTCGACGCGGTGACCGCGGTCTGGCAGGTGGAGACGTTCATGGCGCGGATCCGGCTGAGCGCGCTGGCGCTGGGCCAGCTGGCCACGCACGTGGTGGGTACCCCCGCCGACGACCGGGGCGGCAGCTTCGCCCGTGCCGACGACCTGGTGCGTGCCGCGGTGGAGACCGAGGAGCGCACCAGGAGGCGCAAGCGCCGGATCGGGATCGAGGGTCAGGCCTGGATCGCCCGGGGGCGCGCCGAGAACCTCCGGCTCCGCTGGCTCGCCGGCGCGGACACCTCCGAGGACGACCTGATCTCGGCCTGGACCGAGACGGTCGCCGCGTTCGAGGCCTTCGGTCACGTGTTCGAGGTCGCCCGGTCCCGGACCCGGCTCGCGGCGGTGCTCCGGGCCGCCGGCCGGACCGGCGAAGCCCGCGAGCTCACCGACCTGGCCCGGGAGACCGCACACCGCCTCGGCGGCCAGCCGCTGCTGGCCGAGCTGCGCACGCTCGGGTCGGGCCCGGCCCGCAACGCGGACGGCAGCCGCTCCGGCGAGTCGCTGACCTCCCGCGAGCTCGAGGTGCTGGCGCTGGTCGCCGATGGGCGCAGCAACAGCGAGATCGCCCGCCAGCTGTTCATCAGCGCGAAGACGGTCAGCGTGCATGTGTCCAACATCCTTGCGAAGCTCGGCGCGAGCGGGCGCACCGAGGCGGCCGCGCTGGCCCGCCGGCAGCACCTGCTCGATCGCTGAGATCACATCCGGCTGACCCGGAATTTCGGTCGCCGCACCACCCGGCCGGTGAGAAGATTCGCGCCGTGAAGCTGAAGGAACGCATCGGTGCGCTGCGGGTCGACACCACTCCGTTGAAGGAGTCCCGCGACTTCCGGCTGCTGTTCTGGGCCGGCACCGTGTTCTACCTGGGCGGGATGGTCTCCTACGTCGCGCTGCCGTACCAGATCTACCAGCTCACCGGCTCGAACTTCGCCGTCGGCGCGCTCGGCATCGTCGAGCTGGTCCCGCTGGTGGTGTTCGGGCTGTACGGCGGGGCGCTCGCCGACCATGTCGACCGCCGGCGGATGTTGGTGGTGACCGGCGTCGCGCAGGTCGTGCTCACCGCGGCACTTGCCGTCAACGCCTTCCTCCCAGACCCGCGGGTGTGGCCGATCTACGTCCTCGGCGCCCTGCTCGCGGCGGCCCAGTCGTTGCAGCGCCCGTCGAAGGAGGCGCTCGAGCCGCGGACCGTGCGGCACGACCAGATCACGGCGGCCAGCGCCCTGTCCTCGCTCGGCATCCAGGTCGGCCTGCTCGCCGGTCCTGCGGTCGGTGGCCTGCTGCTGGCCTACGTCGGGATCGGCTGGTGCTTCCTGGTGGACGTGGTCGCGCTGCTGGTGGCCACCGCCCTGTTCGCAGCGCTACGGCCCTACCCGGTGACGGACCGGAGCAACCCACCGTCGGTGAAGGGGATCGCGGAGGGGCTCACCTACGCGCTGCGTCGCCGCGACCTGCTCGGGACCTACGTGGTCGACATCGTCGCCATGCTCATGGCGATGCCGACCGTGCTCTTCCCGGCGTTGGCCGAAGACGTCTTCGACAAGCCGGGCCTGCTCGGGCTCCTCTACAGCGCTGGCACCGTCGGGTCCCTGCTCGCCACCGCGACCTCGGGCTGGACCGGCCGCGTCCACCACCACGGCCGCGCGGTCGTGATCGCCGCGATGGGTTGGGGCGCCGCCGTCGCGCTGGCCGGAGTCGCACCGAGCATGTGGCTTGTGCTGGTCTGCTTCACGCTGGCCGGGGCCGCGGACATGATCAGCGGGATCTTCCGCTCGACCGTGTGGAACCAGACCATCCCGGACTCGATGCGCGGCCGGCTCGCGGGCATCGAGATGCTGTCCTACTCCCTCGGCCCGCTCGGGGGCCAGGCCCGCGCTGGTCTCGTCGCCGACATGTGGAGCGTGCGCGGGTCGATCGCCAGCGGTGGAGTGCTCTGTGTGGCCGGTGTGGCCGCGACCGCCCTGTGGCTGCGTGACTTCTGGTCCTACGACGCGCGCACCGACCCGCACGCCGTACTCGAGCGGGAGCTCCGCGCCGCCCAGCAGTGAGTCCGCACTACGGCGGCCGGGTCGCCGGCCCGGGCGGTACGACGTGACAAGACGCATGTTCCGGGGTGCTTCCTGCCTGCTTCTCGTCACGTCGTATCCGCCCAGACGCGCTGGGGTGACCCGCCCATTCAGTCGCAACGGCATCCCGCGCGGCGGCTTCTTGCTGCCGTTGCAACTGAGTCGCCCGTGCCGCGGAGTGCGCGGGACGCGTCGCGCACCCTTCCAAACGTCGGTCACATACCCGTAGTATGCGAAGAACGCCGACCCCGGGGATGTGATCCACCGCCATGACGGTCACCGATGACCGCTTCACGAAGATGAGGCCGTTCAACGCCGGCGCCGCGCCGCGGATCCCGGCGAGGGCACTGCCGCCCGGCCCGCGCTGGCCGGCCATTCTGCAGAGCTTCGCGCTGATGCGCTACCGGCACCAGTTCATCCCCTGGCTGCACCGCAGGTACGGCGACGCGTTCACGATCCGGGTCGTTCCCAAGGCCAGCCCGATGGTGCTGTTCGCCGAACCCGAGCGCGCCAAGGAGATCTTCGCCGGCGACCCGGAGGTGTTCAACGCCGGCAAGGGCAACGGGATCCTCGGCCCGGTGATGGGCGAGCACTCGCTGCTCCTGCAGGACGGAGCCGAGCACCGCCGTGCCCGCAAGCTGCTGATGCCGGCGTTCAACGGCGCCGCGCTGCGCACCTACGAGTCGGTCGTCACCCGGCTCGCCCGGGACGAGATCGCCCGCTGGACACCCGGCGTACCGTTCCGCGCGCTGGACCGGATGAACGCCCTCACCCTGGAGGTGATCCTCCGGGTGGTGTTCGGGGTCACCGACGAGAGCCGGCTGGGCACCCTGCGGCCGCTGGTGAACAAGACCGTCGACATCAGCCCGATCGTCCTCCTCGGCTGGGGCTACCCGCTGCTGCAGAAGTTCGGCCCGTGGAAGGACACGGTCGACAACCAGCGCGCGCTCGACAAGGTGATGTACGCCGAGATCGCCGAACGCCGCAGCGCCGGGGATCTCGAGCAGCGCTCCGACGTGCTCTCCCGGCTGCTCACCGTCCAGGACGACGACGGCGAACCCGGCCTCGACGACGCCGAGCTGCGCGACCAGCTGGTGACCCTGCTGCTTGCCGGCCATGAGACCACTGCGACCGCCCTGTCCTGGGCGCTGTACGAGCTCGGGCGCGATCCCGCCCAGCTGGCCCTGGCCAGGGCGGCCGCGGACAGCGGGGACGGTGACTACCTCGAGGCGGTGATGAAGGAGTCGATGCGGCTGCACCCGGTGATCCCGATGGTGATCCGCTACCTGACCGCGCCGGCCCGGATCGGCGAGTGGGACCTGCCGCGGGGCACCAACGTGGGTCCGTCGATCATCCTGGCGCACAGCCGCGAGGAGAACTTCGACCGGCCTGACGAGTTCCGCCCGCAGCGGTTCCTCGAGGGCCACGTCCCCGCGAACACCTGGATCCCGTTCGGTGGCGGCGTCCGCCGCTGCATCGGCGCGGGGTTCTCCCTGATGGAGGGCGTCGCGGTGCTCCGTGAGGTGCTGCTCGAGTACGACGTGGCGCTCCCCTCGGGGACCCGTGACGTCCCGAAGGTCCGCAACATCACCAGCGTCCCGCGACATGGGGCCCGCATCGTCGTACGCCCGCGCTGAGCATGCGGGCCGAGGCGAGGGCCTTCCTGGACTCGTTGTACGACGGGCAGCGGACCGCCGCGCGCTACGACCTCACCGACCCGGAACGGCACCGGTGGCAGTACACCCCCGGCACGCGCGGTGGCCTCGCGCTGAAGGACATGGAGCCGGGCCAACGGGACCGGGCGCTGGCGCTGATGGACTCAGCGCTGTCCGCCCGCGGCGCGCAGACGGCCCGCGAGATCATGGCGCTCGAACCGGTGCTGAAGGCCCTCGAGGAACGGGCCGGGCGGCCCGGCGCGGAACGACGCGACGCGGAGCACTACTGGTTCGCGGTCTTCGGTGACCCTGCCGGGGAGGCACCCTGGGCTTGGCGGGTCGGCGGCCATCACCTGTGCCTGCACTTCACGGTGGTCGCCGGGAAGGCCGCGGTGACGCCGCTGTTCTTCGGAGCCAACCCGGCCCGGGTCCCGGACGGACCGGAGGCCGGTCGCCGGGTGCTGGCCGCGGAGGAGGACCTGGCCCGCGAGCTCCTCGACGTGCTCGACGAGACGCAGTGGGCGCGGGCGATCGTGTCAACGGAGGCCCCGAGCGACATCCGCACCGGCAACGCGGTGCGCGCGGAGATCACGGCCGTGCCCACCGGGATCCGGTTCGCCGACCTCGACGATGCGCAGCAGACCCGGTTCCGTGCGCTCGTCGACCACTACCTCGGCCGGGTCGACCGACCGCCCGCGGTCGACCCGGAGTCGCTCGCGTTCGCGTGGGCCGGCGGCACGGAACCGGGGCAGGGGCACTACTACGCGGTGCGAGGCACCCGGTTCCTGCTCGAGTACGACAACACCCAGAACGACGCCAACCACATCCACACCGTGTGGCGGGACCTCGACCGCGACTGGGGCGCGGACCTGCTCACCGAGCACTACCGGCGCGACCACGCCGATTGAGTGTCGATTGGGGCACATCCTGGGCGGAACCCCGTAGCGGTCCCTTGCGTCATACCGGACGATAGGGGTGTTGGTGACATCGCGACCGGGGAGGGTGCGTGGAGGACGAAGACAGCACGTGGCCGCGCGAGCTGCTGTTCTCCATCGGTGCCCTCGTCGCGGCCGCCCTCGTGATCGGTACGGTCGTCGGTCTGGTCGCGCTCGGTGCGGTGAGGCTCGCCGGTGTCGGCTCGGCCGGGGCGGCCAGCACCGAGGAGCCGAGCCTCTACATCCCGCAGTCGACTCCGTCGCCGGAACCGACGCCTCCGGCACCGACCGAGGCGGCCGAGACGGCGGGTTCACCCACGGACCGGGACCGCCCGGACAAGCCGAACCGGAAGAACCGCCAGCGGATCACGTTGACCGCGACACCGAGGAACGCGGCCACCTTCGAGCGCGTCTACCTGAGCGGCCGCTACCGGGGCGGGAACGGCGCCACCTTGCAGGTCCAGCGCTTCGACGGCGGCTGGGACGACTTCCCGGTCACGGTCACGGTCGACGGGAACAGGTTCAGGACCTACGTGCTCAGCGGCCGGGAAGGCGTCAACCGGTTCCGGGTCGTCGACGAGGCGACCGGCCGCAGGTCCGCGCCGGTCCGGGTCACCCTGCGCTGACCGCGTCCGCTCGCGCGCCGCATAGGATTCGGGGCATGGATCCCCGCACCTACGTGACCCTGTTCAAGATCGTCGCCGTCGCGGAGGCGATTTCCTGGGCCGGGCTGCTGACCGGCATGTACTTCAAGTACCTCACCGACGCAGGGGAGCTCGGTGTGCAGATCTTCGGCCCGATCCACGGCGGCATCTTCGTCGCGTACGTCGTGCTCACCCTGCTCGTGGCACGGGCACTCCGTTGGTCGCTGTGGGTCACCGTGGCCGGTCTCGCCTGCTCCGTCCCGCCGTTCGCGACCGTCCTGTTCGAGGTCTGGGCCGCGCGCACCGGCCGTCTCGAGGCGCGGTCGGTCGAGGACGCCCGCCAGCCCTCGCGTGTGTAGATGCTGAGGTACGTGCAGCTCGTCGTCGCCTGCACGCTTCTCGGTATAGGGGTCGCCTTCCTGCTCGAGGCCGCCCTCGGGTCCGATGGGTACTCCTCGCTGGTCAGCGGTCTCACCGAGGCCACCGGAGGACCGTTCTGGGTGCTGAACATCGTCGTCGGCGCCGCGTTCATCGGGATGGCGTGGGCGCGCGGCACCCGCCCGGGACCCGGCACCGTCGTGCAGTGGTTCCTGGTCGGGATCGTGATCTCCGGTGTGCTGACCCTCGTTCCGCCCGTCGACTCCTGGCCCGGCCGGATCGGCTCGCTGGCGCTGGCCTTCGTGCTGATAGCGGTCGGGGTGGCCGGCTACCTGGCGAGCAACACCGGCGCCGGGCCGGCCGAAGCGGCCGCGATCGCCTGGGACCCACCGGTGCCGTTCCGGTGGAGCTACAGCATCGTCCAGGGCGGCGGCGCGCTGGTCGGCTGGCTGCTCGGCGCCGACATCGGCCCGGGCACGATCCTGATCATCCTGCTGCTCGGCCCGGTGGTCGACCTGCTCCGCCGTACCCTCCCGGTTCTCGAGCGCGCGCGCTGACGATCCGCGCGGGTGCTGACCCGTGCCAATGTCGGGCTCCTATCGTTCCCGCGCACGTGAACCGGAACGGTCGTGGATCCAGCGAGATCACTACCGTTCCCACGCACGTGAACCGGAACAGCGGTCGACGAGTCGCCACGGCCGGCGTACCCGTTGGCACCAACATCAGTCGGGGCGGTCAGCGGCTCGGTGCCGTTGCCGTCCATATGGGCGATAACGACATCTCGGACCGCGATCTGGGGTGCCGTTCCCATCCATATGGACGGGAATGACGCGCGAGCGAAGGGCGAGGCGCCGATGCCGGCGTACGACGCCTCCGCCTGCGACCCACCGCCTTCGGGCGCCTCCGCGAAGTGACCGGAGTCACAGCGTCCGGCAGTGAAATGACGGGAACAACCGCCGTCTTCCTGCGTTGTACTCCATGACAAGAGTTGAGTTGAACAGACTCAAGTTATTTGACACACTCGAGTCGGCGGAGCACGATCGCCCCGTCCACCAGAACTGAGAACACACGCCCGCGCGTCCCGGACACGAACCGTCCGGCCGGCGAACGGGCCGACATCGGAGGTAGAAACATGGCTCGCGCGGTCGGCATCGACCTCGGTACGACGAACTCCGTCGTGTCCGTCCTTGAAGGTGGCGAACCCACCGTCATCGCGAACGCAGAAGGCGCTCGCACCACCCCGTCCGTCGTGGCCTTCGCCAAGAACGGCGAGGTGCTCGTCGGAGAGGTGGCCAAGCGCCAGGCGGTCACCAACGTCGACCGGACCATCCGCTCCGTCAAGCGACACATGGGCACCGACTGGTCGACCCAGATCGACGACAAAAAGTTCACCCCGCAGCAGATCTCGGCCTTCGTGCTGCAGAAGCTGAAGCGGGACGCGGAGGCGTACCTCGGCGAGACGGTCACCGACGCGGTGATCACCGTCCCGGCATACTTCTCCGACGCCCAGCGTCAGGCCACCAAGGAGGCCGGTGAGATCGCCGGCCTGAACGTGAGCCGGATCGTCAACGAGCCGACCGCGGCTGCGCTGGCCTACGGCCTCGACAAGGAGTCCGACCAGACCATCCTGG
>JAICRS010000339.1 GCA_025966335.1 Nocardioidaceae bacterium | reverse complement strand
TGGATCACCGGCTACACGATGCTCGGGCTGGAGGTGCCCGACGAGGTTCGCGGGCGGACGTTCGCGTTCGTCGGCTCGCTGATCCGGCTCTCCCTGGCTCTGGTGCTCGCGCTCGCGCCCACGATCGCCGGCCTGATCGGCACCCTCGAGATCGGGCCGGGTGACGGCAGTGACGAACCGTGGGCGACCTACAACGGTGCCGCGGTCACCTTCCTGATCGCCGCTATCGTGCTGACCGCTGTCGGCGTCGCCGCCTATCGTCAGATGGACGACCGCAAAGGAATCTCGCTGATGGACGACCTGCGCAACGCCTTCACCGGATCGGCCGGTGTCTACTCCGGGACCGGAGTGTTCATCGCGCTCGAGGGCGGTGAGGGTGCCGGCAAGTCGACCCAGGCCGACCAGCTCTCGCAGTGGCTACGCGGCCAGGGGTACGACGTGCTGCTGACCCATGAGCCGGGGGACACCGAGGTCGGCCAGAAGCTCCGCCGGATCGTGCTCGACCCGGCCACCGGGGAGATCTCCGACCGCACCGAGACGCTGCTCTACGCCGCCGACAAGGCCGAGCACGTGGACCGGGTGGTGAGCCCGGCGCTGAGACGTGGCGCGGTGGTGATCACCGACCGCTACGTCGACTCGACGCTGGCCTACCAGGGTGCCGGGCGCGCGCTCGCCGACCGCGACATCGAACGGATCGCCCGCTGGGCGACCGCGGACCTGCGCCCGCACCTGACCGTGCTGCTCGACCTGCCGCCGCAGACCGGGCTGACCCGGTTCGACGAGCGGGACCGGATCGAGGGCGAGTCGCTGGAGTTCCACGAACGGGTGCGCGAGGCGTTCCTGCGGCTGGCGTCGGCGCAGCCGGAGCACTACCTGGTGGTCGACGCCCGGCTGCCGGTCCAGGAGATCGCGGCCGCGGTGCGTGAGCGGGTGGAGCCATTGCTGGAGCAGGCGGTCCGGCTCGAGAAGACGGTGAGGGACTCATGACGATCGCGCCGCAGGACGCCTCGGTGTGGTCGCGGCTGGTCGGTCAGCGGCCGGTGATCGGCACGCTGCGCCGTGCTGTCGCGGGGGAGATGACCCACGCCTGGCTGTTCACGGGGCCGCCGGGGTCCGGCCGGTCCAACGCCGCCCTCGCGTTCGCCGCCGCGTTGCAGTGCGAGCGGGGCGGCTGCGGCGAGTGCCAGGCCTGCCGCACCGCGCTGGCCGGCTCCCACGCCGACGTCAGCGTGACCCGCACCGAGAAGCTGTCCATCGGCGTCGACGACGTGCGGAACCTCGTCCGTCGTGCGTCGCTGGCACCCGCCGGCAACCGCTGGCAGATCATGGTCGTCGAGGACGCCGACCGGCTCACCGAGCCTGCTGCCAACGCGCTGCTGAAGTCGATCGAGGAGCCGACCGACCGCACGGTGTGGCTGCTGTGTGCCCCCACGGTCGAGGACGTGCTGCCGACCATCAGGTCGCGGTGCCGGCTGGTGGTGCTCAGCACTCCCAGTCCGGACGACGTGGCGAGCTTCCTCGTGCATCGCGAAGGCATCCCCGAAGGAGTCGCCACCTTCGCCGCCCGTGCCAGTCAGGGCCACATCGGGCGGGCGCGCGCGCTCGCCAAGGACGAGCAGACCCGGAACCGGCGCCGTGAGGTGGTGTCGATCCCGGCGGGCCTGACCTCGCTGGGCGCGTGCATGAACGCGGCCGCGAACCTGCACGACGTCACCAAGGAGGAGGCGGCCGCGATCACCGCGGAGCTCGACCTGGCCGAGAAGCAGGATCTCGACCAGTCCTACGGCGTGGTCGAGCGTGGTCGTCGGCCCAAGAGCTACGCCCCTGCCCTCAAGGAGCTGGAGAAGGGGCAGAAGCTGCGCGCGAAGCGGCGCCACCTCGACGTCATCGACCGCGGGCTGATGGACCTGGTCTCGGTCTACCGCGATGCGATCGCGCTCCAGACCGGTGCGCCCGGAGCCCTCGTGAACGAGGAGATCCGTGGCGACGTGGTGAAGCTCGCCCGAAGCAGCACCCCGGAGCAGAACCTGAGGCGGATCGACGCGGTCTTCGCGACGCGTGAGCACCTCCTCGAGTTCAATGCCGCGCCGCTGCTCGCGCTCGAGGCGATGATGATCGCACTTCGCCTCAACTGACCCCGATTCCGGGCGATCTGCCTACAGTTGACCCGTGCCTTCCCCGAAGACGACCCGGATCTCCCGGTCCGCGGCCACGATCGCCCTGCCCGTCGTACTCGCGCTGACGGCGACCGGCTGCGGCATGTTCGACCAGACCGG